>NZ_JBHVST010000029.1:0-113232 GCF_042885015.1 Streptomyces sp. NPDC058086
ACCCCCCCCCCCCCAACCCCCCCCCTCACCCCCCCACACCCGACGCACCCTCCCCCACGACATCGTCCTCACCCCCACCCCCCACCCCCACACCTGGCAACTCACCCCCAACCCCCACCACCCCATCCTCTTCGACCACACCACCGACCACATCCCCGGCATGGTCCTCCTCGAAGCCGCCCACCAAGCCGCCACCGCCCACACCCACCCCACCCCCACAACCCACCCCACCCACCCCACCACCCTCCACGCCACCTTCCACCGCTACACCGAACACCACACCCCCACCTACATCACCAGCACAACCACCAACGACAACGACAACGACAACGACCAAACCCCCACCCCCACCACCCACATCACCGCACACCAAAACAACACCACCGTCTTCACCGCACAACTCACCACCCACACCCCCACCGCCACCTAAACCAACAGGCCACGTGACACAGCAGCCCCCGCAGCAGGTCGGCTACGGCACCCCCGACCGGCAGACAACGACTCGTCACCCGACGCCCCGCCCATGCCTCACCCCATACGGCTCCCGCAACTTGTACCTCTGGAACTATCCAGTCGCCGTACGCGCCAGCACCTTCCGGAACTCCACCGAAGTCGGCGCCTCGAAACCGGCAAGACGTTCCCTCTAGAACCGGATCAGCTCGTCCTGCGTCACCTGTCATGGTCGTAGACGCTGTCGAGCCGCCGCAGGAGCTGGGTAATGGAGATCGCCGTCAGTACCTCGCGATCCCCATAGCGCCTCCGGCCGCCACCCTGCGGCCGCGTCGACTCCTTCGTCACCACCCGCTGAAACATCGCCCGCACACCGTCAGGCACCAACCGTTCAACCATGGGCACCCGCAGAAATCACCGGACCCGTTGAGAAAGGTGATCTTTTCAGGACGTGGCGGCGGCCAGTAGTCCGTCACGACGCGCCCTCGACCGGAAGCTCCAGGTGCAGTTCGTAGCCACCGTCGGCCGTTGGGCCGGACGTGACGGTGCCCCCGAGGAGGGCGGCGCGCTGCCCCAGGCCGACCAGACCGTGGTGCGCACTCGGCAGAGGGAGGGGAGGCCGGGTCGGTGCGGTATTGGTGACCGTGGCACGGATAGCGCCGCCCTCGTGGCGGATGCGAACTGTCGCGCTGGTCCCGGGGGCGTGCTTGCGTACATTGGTCAGCGCCTCTTGGACGGTGCGGTAGATGGCGCGCTGAACGGTGGGCGGCAGGCCGTCAGACACGTCGGTCTGCAGCTCGACCTGGATGCCGCTGTTGTCGACCAACCGCTCAAGGTCGGCCAGCGACGGCTGCGGTGTCAGCTCCGTGGGGCGGCCCCCGGAGGCGCGTAGGACGCTGACCATGTGCCGCAGTTCGTCCAGAGTCTGTACGCTCAGCCGCCGGATCGTGGCGGCGGCTTCCTTGACTTCGGCGTCCCTGGTGCCGACCTGAAGGGCTCCGGCCCGCACCGCGATCAGACTGACCTGGTGGGAGACCACGTCATGCATCTCCCGGGCGAGCTGCGCGCGTTCCCTGGCCAGCACTGCCTGGGCGGTCAGCAGCCGCTTGTGGTCGCGCGCCTCGGAGATCTCGGCGAGCCGCTGCGACAGATCGCGCCGGGTCTGGACGAGTTGCCCCAGGAAGACCGGAGCGGCCGCCGTCGCCGCGGTGTAGCCCAAAGTGACGATGGTCGAGGTGGCCCCGAGGTTGAGGTGCAGTGACGGCCACGAGGTCATGTCGCAGATCGTGAATGTCGTCGCGCAGACGGCCAGCAGGGTGCGGTGTCGGGTGAATGAGGCGAGGGTGTACAGCGCGGCCAGCGCGGCGAAGACCGCGTCGGAGGCCAGGACGGCGGGCAGAGTGAGCAGAAAGGTAAGCAGGGGCCGGCGACGGCGCATGAGAAGAGCGAAGGCGGCAACCAGGGCGCACCCCAGGCGCAGCGGCTCGTCAATGTGGACCTTGACCCAGACATCCAGCAGCGAGGCTCCGACGAGGGTGGCGTCCAGCAGCGGGGCATGCAGGCGGCGAGGGATCATCCCCCCTCCTCGTCCCGCGGTGGTTTGAGCAGGCAAGCCCGTTCGGCGAGCAGGGCTGCCTGGACGCGGCCGTCCACCTCGAGTTCGGTGAGGATGGCGCTGACATGGTCTGTGACCGTGGTCGTGCTCAGATGCATCCGTGTGGCGATGTCGGTGTTGGACAGTCCCTCGGCGATAAGGACGAGTACGTCGCGCTCGCGGTCAGTGAGTCGGGCGAGGCTGCGGGCAGCGGGTCCCTGGGGTCCGGCTTTCAGGTGGACGTCCACGACCGTCCGGGTGACCTTGGACGACAGTACGGTACCGCCGCCGGCCAGGGTCCGCACCAGGAACGGAAGCTGCTCGGGGTCGGTGTCCTTGAGCAGGAAGCCCGCGGCGCCCGAGCGCAGTGCCGTTGCCACGTATTCATCCATGTCGAGTGTCGTGAGCATGGCCACCACCGGAGGGTGAGGCAGCCGGCGGAGGCCGGCCAGGACGGTGAGGCCGTCGACGTCCGGCATCCGGATGTCCAGGAGCACGACGTCAGGACACAGCTCCCGCGTCGCCTGAAGCGCTTGGCTGCCAGGAACCGCCGCCGCGACCTCGATGTCCTGCGCCGCGTCGAGGATGTGCTGAAAACCCTTACGAATCAGGTCCTCGTCGTCGACCACCAATACTCGGATCACGGGTGCTCCACTCGCCATCGGACCACTGTCCGATTCGTACCATGCCGTGACACTCCCGGCGGTATGAGTCACCGAATCCAGCCAGTCGGCGGGGGCTGCATCGGCCAGTCGGCGGGGGCGGTTCCGGACACCTGCCGGATGGTTGTGACGCACACCGTCCACGACCCTGGATCACATGTCGCACGTCGTATCAGAGGTCGCAGCGTCCGAGGCGGCACCCGCTGTGGGGGCGGGTCCCGCCCCCTCTCTTACGGCGTCAACAGGACGGCTGATCGGCCTCGACCTGGCCCGCGGCCTGGCGGTGTTCGGCATGTACGCGGCCCACATCGGTCCCGACCCCTCGGTGGGCGGCCCGCTGGGCTGGTCGATGGAAGTGGCACGTGGCCGTTCCTCTGCCCTGTTCGCCCTGCTTGCCGGGTTCACCCTGGTCCTTCTCACCGGTCGGCCGCAGCCACGGACGGGGCGAGCCGGGCGACAGGCCATGGGCAGGGTACTGATCCGCTGCGCCGTCCTGGTTGCCCTGGGATATGCCCTGACCTGCCTTGACACCTCGGTCGACGTGATCCTTGCCGCTTATGGAATGGTCTTCCTCCTCGCCCTTCCGCTGTACCGGCTGCGGGCCGAAACCCTGGCCGTCATCGCCGCGGCGACCGCGCTCGTGCTGCCCCAAGTCCTGTATGTGCTTCGGGCTGCGGTCGAGAGCGGAAGCTGGGCCGATGCCGTCATCGCCCACGACCCGCTGGCCCGGATCACCGATTCGGACGGGATCGTTGAACTGTTCATCACCGGCGCGTACCCGGTACTGACCTGGCTGCCCTTCATCATCGCCGGAATGGCAGTGGGCCGACTCGACCTCGCCAGGCCCGGCATACGCTCCAAGGTCGCTCTCGTCGGCAGCGCACTGGCCCTACTCGGCTACGGCGGCTCTTGGCTGGCCCTGAACCTGGTCCCTGGCGCGCAGGCAGCCGTGAGCGCGACGGCGGACGGCGGGTCGGCCGCATCGGCCTGGTGGTCCGACGCCGTGGGCGACCCCACCACCAGTACCCCGGACTGGCTGCTGGTGGCCGCGCCGCACAGCCAGACGACGTGGTCGATCCTGGGGAACACCGGCGTCGGCCTCCTGGTCGTCGCCGCCTGCCTCATCGCCACGGACCGGTCGGCCCGCCTTCGGCGGCTTGCCACACCCGTCATCGCGGTCGGCTCGGTCTCTCTGACCGCCTACGTCGGCCACATTGTCGCCATCAAGACCTTGGGCATCGACGACCTGCCGGCCTCCGCTGCCCTGCCGGCCCTGGCCTGCCTGGCCGCGGCCACCATACTGCTGGCCGTCGCCTGGACGCGGGCCTTCCGGCGAGGACCACTGGAATACATGCTGCACGCCGCCGCCACACCCGCTCGCCTGATCAACTAGCCGACTGTGGTCGGCCAAAGCCCTTGCAGGACACAACCTCCGTCACCGATTCCGCAGCGCCCCAAGTTTCCGAAGGTCTCACACCATCCGGCGCCCCACGCCGGGCCAGGAAAGAGGTAAGCCGATGTCGGTCCGCCTGACATTCATGTGCGCGACAGCCGGGGACACCAGCAGGAACGCGGTCTTCGGTGACGGTCTCCTCAGCGAGCGCGGCCTGCACGAGGCACGCGTCGTCGGCGCGACACTCCCCCCGTACTCGCTGGCCATCCGGGCACCGTCGAACCGCTGCGCGCAGATCGCCGACGCTCTCGGCCTGAACGCCGCGCTCGAACCCGCACTGCGCGACTTCGACTACGGCACGTGGCGCGGGCGCGCAGTCGGCGAGGTCACCGAGGACGACCCCTACGGGTACGGCGCCTGGCTCACAGACCCGGATGCCGCGCCACACGGAGGCGAGTCCGTACGCCAGCTCTGTCGCCGAACCGCCAACTGGCTGAGCAGAGTGCCGCCTGGCACGGGCGACGCACTGGCCATCACCGAGCCGGCGATCATCCGGGCCGCGCTCGTCCATGCTCTGTCCGCACCACCAACGGCCTTCTGGCATTTCGATGTGCCACCCCTGTCCGCGGTCTCCCTCACATTGTGTGGTGACCACTGGAACGTCCGGCCCGGGCCCGTCACCTCTGGAGGAGTCGGCACCAATCGCGCTGTTCCCAGGCCTTGTGTCGCTGCACGGAATCAGACGACGCTCCTGTGGGACGAGGCGGCGAGCCACGAGCGATACGACCTCGTCGCCTGGGTGTGACGCACGAGCAACCTGAACGCGAACGTTCCCTGGGGACCCTCCACCTTGCTCGTGGACACCGGCCTTGGGTTTCGTGCAAGGGCGCGGCGGCCGGCTCGTCGCCCGGAGCAGGGAGTGGGTGGCACCGCGCCTGGAGGGCTTGCCTGCCCGTCGACCGGCCCGGGAGTCACCGTCCACGCCGCGGCCTGGCGGACGACTGTCATCAACGCAGCCCCTGTCGGGCGCCAGGAACACCTTGTACAGCACCGGAGTTCCGTTCGATGACCGCACCGAGATGACGGCCGAGCACTTGGACGCGCCCACGTGAGCTTCCGCGCCTGGTCCGACGGGGCCGAGATCTGCCGCTATGCGCTGGCACGCGAGGCCGAGGACGAGGCCGCGCCGCCCTACGTGCAGGTGCATCGGCCGATCCGCACCATGGCCTGGCCGCTACGGTGCCACCCCGGTCAGTTCGCCTGAACAACGTCGTCGTGGGGTGACCCCGGTGGGCGACAGTGCCCACGCGACGGTGCCGTTCCAGGCCCAGAGTGCGGCGCAGGCGATTCTGGACGCGGTCGTACTCGGCGACGCCCTCGCGGGTGCCACGTCGGCCGAGGCCTACCACTTGGCGGACGGGCCTGAGTCCCAGTGGGGCCGCGTTCCGGAGGGGTGGCACGTGCAGACGGCACTCCGGCCCAAGGCGCACCTCATCGATCAGCGCGCGATGAAAGCCGACCATGTCGAAGATCGCGTCGGTGCCGTCGCTCGCCGGGCCGGCGCCTTTGCACGACCGTCCGATCGCTCGCGCAGGTGATGCGGCCAGCCTCTGCCGACCTGCCAACCTGCTGACCTACCGACCTGCCAACCGGCCACACCCGCGGCTCGATCCGCTGCCGATACGGTGCCGGGCGGCAGCCTCGGGCAAGGGCTCGACCACCACCCGGACCTCGGGGGTGAAGCCACGAGCTCCGGGCACCGGTTGCCCGCTGGTCCGCGATCGATTGAGAGAGACCGCGAAGGAACTTGCCGCCGGGGGACGCCGAAGCATAGACCGAGATGACGTCGAGGAACTCGACGCCGCCTTGCAGGAGTTGGTCCGGCGCTCCTCAAACCTACGGCTTCCTCACGAGTGGAAGATGACGTGAAGACACCACGCATGCCCCGCCATAAAATGGGCACGGCTTGCTGGCATGAGCGTCACGAATATGCCACCCTTCATTCCCGGCCTGGAACTCTCCCGCCGCTTCTACACCGAAGCAGTGCGCCCCCTGCTGGAGGAAGCCTCTCCCGGAATCCCTCACTCCGCAGCACGCCTGGGCAGCGGCTCCGAGGTGCTCGGTTTCGACACCCCACGCTCCGCCGACCACGAATGGGGACCCCGTCTCCAGCTCTTCCTCCGCCGCCAGGACGTCTCCCGGCACGCGGGACGCATCAGACACGTACTCGCCGAGCACCTCCCGAAGACCTTCCACGGCTACCCCACCCACTTCGCCCCCACCGGCGACGGCGACATCCGCGTCATGCGGGCCACCGACCGCCCCGTCCACCACCGCGTCGAAGTCACCCACCTCTCGGGCTGGTTCACCGACGCACTCGGCTTCGACCCCTCCTCCGGCATCACCCCGACGGACTGGCTCGCGACCCCCACCCAGTTACTCGCCGAAGTCACCGGCGGAGCCGTCTTCCACGACGGTCTCGGTGAACTCGCTCCCCTACGAACGGCCCTCCGCTGGTACCCGCACAACCTCTGGCTCCATGTCCTGTCCTGCCAGTGGCAGCGCATATCCCAGGAGGAGGCCTTCGTCGGCCGCTGTGGCGAGGTCGGCGACGAACTCGGATCCGCCGTGGTCGCCGCCCGCCTCGTGCGCGACCTGATGCGCCTGTGCCTCCTTATGGACCGCCGCTATCCGCCCTACAGCAAGTGGCTCGGCAGCGCGTTCGCCCGCACCCCCATGGGCCCTCGCCTCACCCCCGACCTCACCGCCGCCCTCGCAGCCACCGACTGGCGCGACCGAGAGCGGCATCTGGCGCACGCCTACGAGACGGTCGCGGGCCTGCACAACCAACTGGCCCTGACCGACCGCGTCGACCCCGCCACCCGCCACTACCACTCCCGCCCCTTCCAGGTCCTGCGCGCCGACCGTTTCACCAAAGCCCTCACGGCCCGCATCACGGACCCGACGCTTCGCGATCTGCTGCCCGTCGGCTCCGTGGACCAGTTCCTCGACAGCACCGACGTCCTGAGCCGCCCGAAACTGACCCGCACGGCAAGCCACACCGTGCGAAAATCCAGGTCGGAGTGGACCTGACCTGGGCCTCCGAGCCAGCAGCGTGCCGATGACCGGCTCCGTTTCCGCCGGCCCGACACCGCGCCGCCTAAACTGCGGCCGATCGGGGTCCAGTTGGCCCGCCTTGGCATCACTCACATCATGGACGCCACCCCGGCCCTGGACAGCACCGCGATCGAAACCATCGGCCGGGCCAGGCGCGCCGGGGCCCTCCCCCAGCTGTCCGGCTGTCAGACGCGCCCCTGGACGGGACGTTGCATTGAGGCCGGTTGCAGCGGAATGCGTGTTGGTGACGAAGGGACCCGAGTCGGCGCTGCCCGTGCGTGAACCTCGCCGGATCCGGTCCTCCAAGAATGCGTCGACCTCCCGTGTGGACGACGTCGTCGACGTGAACTGCGGTCCGCGCCTGCGCAAGGTGTACCGGGTCACCGTGGTCGAGGCCGCACCACACTGACGCGACGCAGGAGCAGGAGAGGTGACGCCGGAGGAGCGCCGAGCCGGGGACGACCGGCCGACCGGAGGCCTGGCCTCCTTCTCCCGGGTGTCGGTCCGACCGGCGCCACACTCTGCGTTCCACGGCTCGGAACGGTGGGAGTCCGGCCTGCTCTTCCGTGGCACGCGGGCAGCTTCGGGGCGTCTTCAGGGTGCGCTGACCTTCGAGTTGGCGGGTCGTCGCGCCATGGTGGGTCGTGCTTCGCACATCGTCTCTCGCCCGGGGGCGGCCAGGTCCGCCATGTCGTCCGTGGAGCCGCGGCCCGGCTACGTGACGGATTACGCGGTTTCACGGAGGCGCTGCGGCGCGCGGCAGGTCAGGGTGGTGGTGTTCCTGGCTGTCGGTTGTGCGTGCCCACGGGACCCGGCAGCCTGTGAAGGGTGAGTGGGCTGTGAGGTAGGTGATCACACATCGCCGGAGAGCAGTTGTCCGTCCGAGGGTCGACACCCGATTAGGGATGTCGTCCGGCCGTCGCCCTTCCCTGGAGCGGCCCGAACCCGACTCCCCGCGCACGCGCCGACCACGCCGGTGGTCGTCACCGCGATGTACCCGGTCGGGAGGACTAGCTTCCCCATGCCCCGCCGGTGCCGGTGCCCCCGGTGATGGAGGATCCACACTTGACTTCTCCCCTTCCTGAAGGAGGGGGATTCTTACGGCTCGCGCCGTGAGGGTTTCTGCTTCGTCGCCGACTGCCCGCCCGGAGTACTCCGTTGAGGTCTTACGTCAGCTCCACAGACTGTCACCGCCAGCCCGGCGGCCAGAAGATTGTGCGCCGCGTTCACGTCGCGGTCATGGGTCATGCCGCAGTCGCACGTCCAGGTGCGGACGTTCAGCGGCATCTTCTCCTGCAGGGTGCCGCAGTGGGAGCACAGCTTGGAGGAGGGGAACCACCGGTCCACCGCGATCACCTCGCGGCCGTACCAGACGGCCTTGTACTCCAGCATGCTGCGGAACTCGCTCCATGCCGCGTCACTGATGGCGCGGGCCAGCTTCCGGTTCTTGACCATGTTGCGCACGGTCAGGTCCTCGATCACGATCGTTTGGTTTTCACGAACGAGCCGAGTGGTGATCTTGTGCAGGCTGTCGCGGCGGCGGTCAGCGATCCGGGCGTGGATCTTCGCGACCTTCAGCCGGGCCCTGGCCCGGTTCGCCGAGTCCTTCTCCTTCTTCGCAAGATGGCGCTGTGCCTTGGCCAGAGCAGCACGGTCACGGCGCTCGTGCCGGGGGTTGGTGATCTTCTCCCCGGTCGAGAGGGTCAGAAGATGCTCCAGCCCGGCGTCGATGGCGACCGCGTTCCCGTTCTCGGGGAGCGGCTTGATGCCGGGGTCGTCGCACAGCAGGGAGACGAACCAGCGTCCCGCGCTGTCCTGCGAGACAGTCACGGTGGACGGGCTCACACCCTCGGGCAGCGGCCTCGACCACACGACGGCCAGCGGCTCGGCCATCTTCGCCAGTGTCAGTTTCCCGTCGCGGAAGCGGAATGCGCTGGTGGTGTACTCCGCACTCCTGCGCGACTTCTTGCGCGACTTGAACCGCGGGTACTTCGCCCGCTTGCCGAAGAAATGGGTGAACGCCGTCTGCAGGTGCCGCAGCGTCTGCTGGAGCGGGACCGAGGACACCTCGTTCAGGTAGGCCAGTTCCTCGGTCTTCTTCCACGCCGTCAGCATCGCTGAGTTCTGGTTGTAGTTCACCCGCTCCTGACGGGTCACCCACGCCTGGGTACGCGCGGCGAGCGCCATGTTGTAGACCTTCCGCACGCACCCGAACGTGCGCGACAGCTCCGCTGTCTGCGCATCCGTCGGATAGAAGCGGTACTTGAACGCCCGCTTCACGTGAGTGGTCACAGCTCACAAACTATCGCATCAACTTGCGGCAATCCGCAGGGGAGTTGGTCGCCAACGACGATCCGCCCCGGCGGCGAATCGTCATTCCCTGCCCTGCTCCGCAGGAGTCCGCTCTCCGCCCTGAAGGACGGAGTATCCACGGAGGGAACAGATGACTCAGCAGCTAATCGATGGGGCGCCCTCAGCCGACGCGGCCAACGCCTACCTGGAGGCACTCCGTGAGCGGCTGGCGGCCGACGGATGCGGCGTGACCGCAACCACCTGGCGCGAGTACCGGGTGGTGATCGGAAGTCGATCGGACCGCAGGGTGCGGTGGTTCGGCACCAAGGTGGAGCTGTTCACCCTCGCCGCCGCTGTCCCCGAGGTCGACAACGCCTCGATGGCCGAGTTCACCGGGTGGGCGATGGACTACGTGAAGAGCCTCCGCAGCGGTCTGCCCGGCGCCCGCAACGCGGCGATGATCCTGCCGGCCCTGGCCGGCGGCAGCGTCCAGCCGTCCGCGAGCAACTGGGCTGCCAAAGACGCACGGATCCTCGGGACGTCCCTGATCAGTCGACCCATCACGGTGGAGACGCCGGCATCGAGGGCCACCCGAGTCACCATGTATCGGGGCAGGGTCGTGTACGGCGGGATGTTCACGCGTCACGTCCTGGAAAAGGCGTCACTGTACTTCCCCTGAGCACTCCTCTGAAGGGCGCTCCGATGCCGCGGCGGTGATCTGGTCGGCTACGACGCCCGGTGGATACGGAAAGTCAGACAACCGTCGCAGCCGGATCCGGCGGCGGTAACGGGTTCGGTACGCGGGTTGCGGCCGATCGCGATGAACAGGCCAGGCTTCACGCCCCGGTCGCAAGGCGGTGGACCCCTCCGCCGTTCGTCTCTTCATCAACCGTACGAGTGCTCTTCGCCGGTCGGCGGTGAGACGCCTCAGAAGGGTCCTCTTGCCGTTCCGCCCCAGGCCACGTCGTCGCATCCGCGAGGTCTGCTCACGTGATGGGCGACGTGGTCCTGCTGACCCATTGGGACAGCGTGAGCTGCATGGTCAGGTTCGCTCGGTGTGGCCCGCGGTGACGGGGCGACGCGTGGCCGCGCCCTGGCCGGGTGGCCGCGTGCGTCCGCGTGTTTCGGCCCTTGCCGCAGGCCAGGGCGTCGCGTAGAAGAGACAGATGTGCGGGCACGGCTGCGAGGCGGTCGTACTCGTCCCGGCATATGTTGCAGGTTGCCAGGTGGGCCCGCACCGCGCTTGCCTCATTGGCTGCGAGGGTCTCGCGTTCATTTCCGGCCAGAAGTTCACGGATCGCGCGGCATTCCTCGGCGGCCGTCTTCTCGTCGGACTTCGTCAGGCAGTGGGCTTCGGTCATGGCGAAACCTCCGTTCAGGGTTCCACCTTGGCCCAGGAGCGGCCCTCAGCGCGTCGTCCCCACGCAGCGACTTCCGGCTACCACGGCTGCGGTATGCGGTACGTCGGCCTACAGCCGGGAGAGAAGATGGACGCACCGCGTCGGCGATCAGGCGGGTTGCTGGGACTGATCTGCTTCCGCAGCCGGGCTGACCAGCCCGCACTGGTAGGCGATGACCACGAGCTGGGCGCGGTCACGGGCCGCCAGCTTGGTCATGGCCCGGTTGACGTGGGTCTTGGCGGTCAGCGGGCTGACGAACAGGCGCTCGGCGATCTCGTCGTTGGACAGGCCCAGTGCGACGAGGCTCGTGACGTCGCGTTCCCGCGGCGTCAAGCTCTCCAGCCGCTCATGTACGGCCGCCGGGCATGGATCCGGCTGGGCCAGAAAACGAGTGATCAATGCTCGCGTCGCCGACGGGGACAGCAGCGCCTCGCCGTCTGCGACCGTGCGGACGGCATCGAGGAGCTCCTCGGGTCGCGCACCCTTGCCGAGAAAGCCGCTCGCACCCGCACGCAGTGCGTCGGCGACGTGCTCGTCGTCTTCGAAGGTGGTCAGGATGAGCACTTTCACACTTGCCAGTTCCTCGGACTCGGTGATGAGCCGTGTCGCCTCGAGGCCGTCCATCTCCGGCATGCGGATGTCCATCAGGACCACGTCCGGGCGCTGTGAGCCGGCCAGCTCGACCGCCTCACGGCCGTTGGACGCCTCGGCCACAGTCTCCATGTCATCCGTGGCGTCGAACAGCATGCGGAAAGTGCCCCGCAGCAGGGCCTGGTCATCGGCAAGCAGTACGCGAATCGTCATGCTCATCTCTCCGATTCCCTGCCGGACTGGGGCGCAGCGGGAGTTCCGCGGTCACGGTGAAACCGCCCTCGGGACGTGGTCCCGCATACAGCGTGCCCCCTATCGTGGAAGCCCGCTCACGCATCCCGATCAGCCCGTGACCGGCCCCCGGGTGAGGATGGTGCGGTTCGGCGCACCCGTCGTCCTCGACGGTGATCGTCAGCCGCTCACCGTGGTAGTGCAGGAACAGCCGGGCATGGTCGGCCCCGGCGTGCTTGCGCACATTGGTCAAGGACTCCTGCACGATGCGGTACGCGGCCAGGTCGACCGCCGGCTCCAACGGTTCGGTGGCGCCCCGCCGCGTGTGGCTCACGGCCAGTCCGGCGCGTTCGAACGACGCCAGAAGTGCTGGTACTTGCGCAAGGCCCGGCATCGGGTCGCGGAGCGCGACCGGCTCGTCGGACTGCCGCAGCAGGCCTACGGTCACCCGTAGTTCGTCCAGCGCGGAGCGGCTGGTGTCCCGGATGTTCTCCAGAGCCGTCAGGATTTGTTCCGGGCGCTGGTCCACCAGGTGGACGGCGACGCCTGCCTGAGCGTTGATCAAGGCGATGTGGTGCGCGACGATGTCGTGCAGTTCGCGTGCGATCCGGACGCGTTCGGCCGCCACTCGCTGCTGTGCTTCCTGCTCGCGGGTGCGCTCGGCGTGCTCCGCCCTTTCCACGACGGCCGCCACATAGGCGCGCCGTGAGCGCAGCCCGTCCCCGACGGCGGCCGGCAGGGCCGTCCAGGCCACCATCGCAGCCTTGTCCGGGTCCAGCCACGAATTCGAGGTCCACACCGCGTCGGCGCCTACCAGGACGGCGGCCGAGACAGCTGCCGCGGTCCAGGCGGTACGCCGGTCGGTCCGCAGGGCCACGTTGTAGATGGACGCCAGAACCGGGCTTGTCACCAGCGGGCTCTCCCGAAAGCCGAGCATCTGAAAGATCACCCCGCAGCCAATGGTGATGGCCAGTACTCCGAACGGGTGACGGCGCCGCCAGAGCAACGCCGAGCAGCCGACGGCGGCCAGCACCACGGCGGACCAGCGCAGCACGAACTCGTGCTCGTGCGGGTCGACCGAGGCAGCCACGACCGAGAGCACGCACAGCACGGCCACGCCCAAGGCGTCGACCGCGCGGCTCCGGGCTCGCCCTCGCCGCCTCCAACCGTTGAGCACCGTCATGCCATCACCGTAGGGTCGGTGGCCGGGTCGGGCATCGTTTCACCACGGCAGGGGCGCCCTGGGGCGCCGTTGCCTGATCCGCGATGCTCCAGGGGTGCTGTGTGGCCAGGACTATGTGACGGTGCGAGCCGGGGTAGCTGTCGGCGTTGCGGATCAGTTCGTCCGGAGCGGTCCCGGGCGGGCGGTAGGCGATGTAGTAGGAGATCTCCTCGGGCCTACGCACGCTGCGGCGAGCGAGAACCCAGTGGCAGCGGTCCTCACGGTGCCAGGGCCGGAACGCGACGCGGGCCCAGCCGTAGATCCGCCGGCCGTGGGCCCCTCGCCGCACGAACGTGGTCGATGGACCAGCGGGTGACGACGGCTTTGTGCCGGTTGATGGCCATGATGTGGACGACGTCGGCCTGCTCCTACTCCAACCGCCGGCCCTGGTTGAAGCCGTAAGCGGCGTCCGTCGCCGCCCGGACGTCGTGCGCGGTGACCGTGGCTACGACCATGACAAACAGTCTCGGTCTAAAGCTGGGTGGCGCCGCCGTCGACGAACAGTTCCGCCCCGGTGGTGAAGGAACTCTGGTCCCCGGCCAGGTAGAGGGCGGTGGCGGCGACCTCGTCGGGGCGGCCGACGCGGCCGAGCGGGGTCGGCGCGGCGGACTCGGTCGCAGCGGTGACCCGATCGCCCTGCGGGAAGGTGGCCCGCAACTCGTCGCCGCCGGGGGTTGCGACGGGGCCGGGGGTGAGGGCGTTGACCCGGATGCCGCGGCCGGCGAGTTCGGCGGCCCAGGTGCGGGCGAGGCTGCGGATCGCGGCCTTGGTGGCGGCGTAGACACCCAGGCCCGGGACGCCGCGCAGGGCCGCGCTGGAGGAGAGCAGGATCACTGAGGCGCCGGCCGACAGCAGCGGGAGCGCCTTCTGGACGGTGAAGACTGTGCCCTTGAGATTGATGGAGGTGGTGCGGTCGTACTCCTCCTCGGTGATCTCGCCGAGCGGACCGAAGTCCCCGATGCCGGCGTTGGCCACGACGATGTCGAGATGACCAATGCGCTCGGTGATCTCGGCGAAGAGCCGGTCGAGGTCATCGAGCCTCGACACGTCGCTCTGGATGCCGATGCCGCGGCTGCCGACCTGCTCGACGGCGGCCTCCAACTCGGCCTTGCGACGGCCGGTGAGATAGACCGTCGCCCCCTCGGCGGCGAACCGACGGGCGACGGCCAGGCCGATACCGGTGGAGGCACCCGTCACGAGAGCGGTCTTGTTGTCCAGCTGTCCCATGAGATTGTCCGGATCCTTGACGTAACTATTTTTGTTACATTACTGAGCGCAAGAAGCGCCTTGCCGTGCCCGGAGGAGGCCGGCGGTCGAAGCTAGGCGGCTTTCAGTACCTCCTGCAGCACGTCCTCGAGCGTGGTTCCCGCCAGCTCCCTGCGGAGGGCGGCTTCGATCCCGTCATAGACGGCTGTCATCGCCGGCACGATGCCGTGCCCCACGACGCACTCGGGGTCAGGCGTAGCGCGGTGCAGGGCGAAAATCGGCCCCACCTCCACCGCCTCGTAGACATCGAGCAGGGTGATCGCCGACAGGTCCCGCGACAGCGTCCAGCCGGCACCGGCGCCCCTCCGCGAGTCGGCCAGGCCGACCTTGCGCAGCTCGGCCAGCAGGCGACGGATCACCACTGGATTCGTATTGACGCTTGTCGCGATCTGCTCGGAAGTGGCGACGTCGTGGCCACGGCGCTGATACAGCCCGATCCAGGTCAGGGCGTGTGCAGCGACAGTCAATCTGCTGTTGGCGCTCATATCGCTCATCACCTCTGACTATGTTGTAACTGTAATAGTTACGACCACTACGGCAAGCCCGATGGAGAGATCAGCGCCTGACTCGTGCGCCAGGAGACCAGAGCGTGTCGCCCCCAGACAGTCAGACGGCCTGGAGCACCTTCGCCAAGTGGGCGGCCCGCACGCGCAGGCCATACGGGTGACGCACTTCGCCGAAGATGGCCGGCGGCACCTGCGCACCCGCCCGGGGCAACCTCGTCGTAGAAATCGTGGCGGGCAGCACGGCCGGCCTGAACGCGGGCAGGCAGGCGTCTTCCGCCACGATCCCGAGCGGATCCGCTCGGTCCGCATGACCACACCACTCGGCGACGCGTCCCCCTTGGGCCGCCACGGCATGTCCGGCAGACGCTGGTTGGGGCGGCCCCGATGGCCCGCGCGGCAAGCTGCCGTACAGCCGCGGTCCATAGGCGGCGGTCAGTTAGCCCACCTGGCGGGTTGTGGCTGTGCCGATCAGCGGTCGACGAGGTCTCCTGTGCTTCCATCGCGCAAGGAGGCATATGACATGGCTGACAAGCGACAGCAGGACACCCGCTCCCGACTCACCCCGTCCCGGCGCCGTGTGCCCGCCGCGGCCGCCCTTGCGCCCGTACTCACCGGTGTGCCTGCCAGGGCCCGCGCCGTGGCCACCAGAGCGGAGGACCGCTCCCCGATCGAACCGGTAATGACCAAGCTGGCGGACTGGACGGACGTGGACGAGGCTCTCGGCCCGCCCAGTGACCTGAGGCGGTTCATGCACCACACGCGCTTGCCGCGCCGGGGCCTCACGGCTTTGTCTCGCGGCACCCGGATCAACCGCGCGCTACTCCTGGGCACGCACGTGCCCTTCGTCCGTCACGCAGACCACAGCATGCTTTTGATGGGCGACGCCGTGGTCACCGAGCGCGAACTGCAGCATTTTGGATGTCCGCCGCGAGACCGTCGCGGACGGCCCTGTGAGCCTGCCTCCGCGACTGGGCGCCACCGCCTCCGTCACCTTCCAGCCGCTCGGCGGCGGAAGGGCCGCCCTCAGCGATGACCTGGTCATGATCGCCAAGGAGGTCTGCCCCGCCCTCGTGGCCCTGCCGCGCGGTGGCGTCGAACTCGTCGAGGGGCACCAACACAACCTCAACGACGAACCACGCCTGTTCTTCGTCCACTACCGGGCCGTCGGCGATGCCGTCAGCCTCGCCAAGGCCATTCGCCGGGCTGTGGACACCACCAACGTCGTACCCATGCCCGGAGGAGCCGCCTGATGACCGCGGACAACGAGACAAACATCTGCCCGTTCGACTTCAGTGAAGCCCTGGAGTTCGACCCTGTGCTCGCGGACCTGATGGACCGCGATTCCCCTGCACGCATCCGGCTTCCCTACGGCGATGCGGACGTCTGGCTGATCTCCGGCTTCGACTCCGTCAAGCAGGTGACCACCGATCACCGGCTCAGCCGGGCCGCCATCATCGGCCACGACTATCCCCGGTTGACGCCGGAGCCCATCGTCTCGCCCGAATCGATCAACGTGATGGACCCGCCCCACAGCAGCCGCGTCCGCCAGCTGGCCTCGCAGGCCTTCACCCAGCAGCAGGTCGACGGGATGCGGAGCCGGATCATCTGGCTCGCGGACGTCCTGCTGGACAAGATGGAGGAGGACGGCCCGTCTGCGGACCTGGTTCAGTACCTCTCCGACCCGCTTCCCCAGCACACCATCCTGGACCTCCTCGGCGTCGAGCAGGAGGACTGGCCCCGAATGCAGGAGTCCGTGCGCCAGTTGCTCGTCGTCGGCGCGGGCAACAAGGAGGCCGCGGCGAGCGCCAAGGCCGATCTGACGGCCTACTTCGCCAAACTCGTCGAGCAGCGCCGGAACTCGCCCGGCAAGGACCTCATCAGCGCGATGGCCGCAGCGCGGGACGGCGCGGACCAGCTTGACGACAGGGAACTGGCCGTCATGGCACTGACGTTGACACTCAGCGGCCAGGACACGGCGACATGCCAGATCAGCGACATCGCATACCTGCTCCTGACGCGTCCCGAGCTGATGGAACACGTCAGGCGTCGGCCGGAGACCCTGACTGACGTCCTGCAGGAGATGCTCCGCCACATCCCGTTCCGCAAGGGGGTCGGTATCCCCCGGATTGCCCTTGAGGACATGGAGCTGGACGGCGTACGGATCCGGGCGGGCGACTTCGTCCACGTGTCCTACCTGGCGGCCAACCGTGACGCGAAGCGCTTCCCGGACCCGCACGTCCTCGACCCCGACCGGCCGTACCAGCCGCACATGACGTTCGGCTGGGGCGGACACCGGTGCATCGCGGTGCCGTTGGCCATGGCGGAGCTGGAAGTGGCGATCGGGCGCCTCTTGGAGCGCTTTCCCACGCTGCGACTTGCGGTGCCGCCGGAGGAAGTACGGTGGGACACGGAGACGATCCGGCGGTTTCCGCTGGAGCTGCCGGTGACTTGGTAGGAACGCCTGAATCGCGCCGGACCTGATGGGCTACCGCATCGGCTCGCTCGGCCGATGCGAGCCCTTCAGGCGGGGGGCACGGGGACGGCGTCCAGGCTGTCCGTGCCACTCACAGGCGTCAGCAGCACGGTCCGGCACGAAGGTGGCTGCGCCGCCCCGTTGCCCTGCACAGTCATGAACTCCGCATCGCTACAGCACTGTCGCAACAGCACTTCGCGGGACGCGACCTCGGCGCGTGCCTGCCGTTCACGTCTTACGGCGTTCCCGGCAGGCACGCGCCGTAGTGGCAGCAGCATCCTCGTCCACTCCTTGTACGAGCACCTGCCCCTGGCTCAGCGGCGGGGGCGAGTAACTGGCCGAGGAGGGCAGGCGACCGCTGACGCTCGTTCAGAGTGCCCCTGTCCGAGTGAGATACACCCCGTACGGCAACTCTCGGAGCGTGCGCGGCCACGATGCACGCTCCGCGTGGTCGAAAGTCGTACACCTTGCCGCAGTACCAGCGGTCCGGCCGGCGCGGGACTCGCCGTTCTCCGTGCCGAAACGACCTGAATCGCCTGCGGCGCCGCCCACCGTGCGGCCTCCGATCAAGATCGTGTCCTACGTGACCCGCAGCTTGGTGGTGTCGAACTGCCGTGTTCTTTGACCGGTGAGTTCCTGCTGAGCACGGTCGCGCCTTCCTGTTCGCCTTGTCAGCTCCGGAAATCATGATCTTCGACGCGGTCTCGGCGTGGTATCCGGCTGACCGGCCCAACCTCACGGGGGCAAACCCCACCCCAACAGCGTTGGCAAGCCTGCCGTGGGTACCGCGGTCAGTCGCCGACAGGCGGTTTAGGCCTTGCCCTGTCAGGCCCAGAGGGAGCCTGCGGTGGTCCGGGTACCCAGGGGCCCGAACTTGTCGAAGACGAAGACCCGGTCCGGGAAGCGTTCCAGCAGCTACTCGACACGGTCAAGCTTGGCGTCGTGGGCACCGTAAGGCCTCACGGCCGATGCGGGTGACCCGTCCGTGGACGCGGCGCAGGCAGGTGGCGAGTTTGCGGATCGACCGGCGAGTGAAGGGCCGGCCGAGTTTGGCCGGGCGGGCGGTGGCTGTCCCGATGACGAAGTGCTCATCGTCATCGCTGAGCAAGCGGGGACGGCCTGAACGAGTGCGGTGATGCGGGTGGTGCTGCACCGTTTCGTGGGCGAGGAAATCGGTGGCACCTCGTGAGGTGAGCCGTTAACTTCCGCCTGAGCGCAGTGAAGTACGAGACACGACGGCGAAGGGAAGCAATGCGTGGAGACTGAAGGCGTACGGACCGACCGCTTGGGCTTGCTGCTCGACCAGTTCGACCAGGCCAGGGAGATGGCCCAGGTGCGGCTGACGGGGCTCGGCGACGAGGAGTATCTGTGGGAGCCGGTGCCTGGTTGCTGGTCGATCCGGCGCCGGAGCGATGCGGCGACGCCCAGGGCGTTCGGGCCCGGCGAGTGGGTGCTCGACTTGGGCGAGGCGGACATCCCGGCGAGCGAGTACGCCGAGGTTGCCCGGCAGGCCGCCGGCGGCATGACGATCGCCAAGATCGCCGATGACTGGAGCGTGAGTACCGAGCGGGTCGAGCAGATCCTCGCCCACACCGGTACGCCGGAGCCCGACTCGGCGCCGGTCTCGACCATCGCGTGGCGGCTGGGGCACCTGCACTTCCACTTCGCGGGGGGATGGGAGTGGACCTTCGGTGAACGCCGACAGGAGCCGAAAACGCTGGTCGACTTCACCCCCTCCGCCGCCGTGGCACTCGAGCGGTTCTGGGCGCTGATCGACCGCTGGCGCGACAGTGTCGCCGCCCTCACCGACGAGCAGCTCGACAAGGTCGGCTTCTCGCAGTACCCGTACGCCTCCGACCCCGACGACCCATACATTGCCGTGCTGTCCGGGGCCAACCTCGAATTCATCCATCACATGGCCGAGATCGCATTGCTCCGCGACCTGTGGCGGGCCCGCTTCACCACTCCTGGGTAGGCCCGTGAACGGTTCGTAACCTCGTTCGTAACCTCCGGCGTGCGCTTGCCAGTTGAGCTGACAGGAGCGCGACGCCCCCGGTAGACGGGTTTTCGACCAGGAAACCCGCCTCCACCAGGGACTTCGTGTGCTCGTCTACCTGCCCGGCAGCGACGTTCCAGCTCCACCCTGCGCTTGGTGTCCACCCGCCTGCTCGTCCGTCACCGCGACCGCGGCACCCGTATGGCGCCGACTGACCACCGGCCGCGAGACCCTGGTCGCTCGCCCTGGCCACCTGCGCCGCGGCCACACCTGCATCCAGCTCGCCGCCTGGTTCGACATCGAGGTCACCACCGCCTGCCGGCGCATCGGCGAGGCCGTAAACGCTCTCGCGCCCCTGGTGCCGACCTGCCAGGGCGCCGTCCGAACGGGAGGCGCGAAGGCGTACGTCATCGCTCCGTTTGTCAGCGGTGCGGCATTGGTGTGGGGTGTCTTCCTGGAAACCTGATGGGGCTTTGCTACTGCCCGACGAGGCGTCTGGAGAGTGGCATGCCCCCTGGACGGGTGGAAGCTCCGGTCGCCAGTGGACGGTGACACGAGGTTGCCGGGTAGTACTGCTCTGGTCTCAGGTCGACAACCACGCGGGGATCGACGTGCTCGACGGTCGCGGCCATGCTCAAGTGAGGAAAGCCGGCCGGGCGCTGACAGCTTGCGCTGCTCAATGGCGCGGCCTGGCCACCCGCTACGACAAGACCGCCACCATCCGCCTCGCCGCACTCCACATCGCAGGCATCAACATTTGGTCAGGCCATGATCCGAAGCGACGACCTAGCTCAACCGGACGGCGTGACCGAGGACCACACGCCGAACCACTGCTCGGCGCCGTAGTCCTCGAACCGCTCCACCTCGGTGAACCCCAGCTTTGCCGCGAGACGCATCGAGCGCTCGTTGGCGGTCTGGGTGCGCAGCACCACCGGCTTGCCGGGAAGCGCGTCGGCGAACCAGTCGAGCGCCGCTGCGCACGACTCGGCGCCGTACCCGCGTCCCCATGCCTCTGGCAGGAACAGGTAGCCGAGCTCGGCGTCCCCGACATCCGGACGCACGTGCCCCGGACTCTCCGCGTCGTGCCGATCGAGCTTGACCATGCCGATCATCGCTCCGTCGAGATCGATCACGAAAAGGCCAGGCCGCCGTCCGGATATCTCGGTCACCGCGCGCTCGAGTTCATCACGCGGCCGAGGGCCACCGAGGTAGGTATGCACCTCCGGTGAGGCGAGCAGCTCGATGAACGCCGCATGGTCTCGGGCCTCGGGCTCCCGGAGCACGAGCCGTTCGGTTCTGATCGGGGCAGGTGGCCAGGCAACGGGGCCGAGTCCATTCATGGCGCGCAACCTATCCCACGCCCGTGAGAGTGATCCGAAAGAGATGGCCAAGATTGAACCCGGTCACGCGCCCGAGGCTCCCGCAGTGCGCCTTCCCGCGGAGCCCATTCGCGGGTCGGCCGACGGCTCGGTCAACTCGGCCAGGTGCTGCCTGATCGCGGGGCATCAGCCCAGTACGGCCTCGCCCGCGTGGACGGCACGCATGGCGCGCTCGACAGTCTCCTGGTTTTCGCCGACCGGAGCCACGTACCCGATGACGTCGCGCGCGGCGTCCTCCCCGAGCGTCCGGGTGATCACCCACGTGGCGAGATACTGGGACGCCAGACAGCCGCCCGCTGTAGCGATGTTCCCCTCGGCGTGGAACGGCGCGTCCAGCACGGTGACATCGCAGGCTTCGACAAAGGGCCGGCTCTTCATGTCCGTGCAAGCCGGCATGCCGCCCAGCAAACCGAGCCGCGCAAGCACCAGTGCGCCGGAGCACTGTGAACCGATCAGCTGTCGCGAGGGGTCGAGTGGCAGCCTGGAGATCAGCCGGTCGTCGGCGACCACGTCTCGCGTCTTCACTCCGCTGCCGATCAGCACGACATCGGCTTCGGTCACGAACTCCATCGGGCGCTGCCCCGTCACCTCGACGCCGTTCATCGACGTGACCACCGGCGTCGGCGTCGTGATGAAGGCCTCCAAGCCGTCCTTACGGCACCGGTTGATCAGCGCGGAAGCGATGAAGCTGTCGAGCTCGTTGAACCCGTCGAAGGTGACCACGGCTACCTGCATCACGACTCCTTCAAGTACGGCATCGGATCGCCAGTCTCCCTGGCGCACCGTTCCGGAGCGAGAGCCAATCAGCGGCTGGTGGCATGCCTACCGCCCCTCTGGGTCACGGGGTTCCGGCCCGAGTACCGTACTTACTGTGCCGCCGACCTGCTGACGTCCCGAGGCTCTCCGAAGTGCGAGCCCGGGCTGCCGCCAGCTCAAGGAGCGCTCGCTCGGACACAAAGCGCCCATTGACCAGTGCCGATGTAACACCGGCGTCGTCCGCGATCTCCTGAAGGGTTACTGGCCCCGTTCGGTGAACCGTCGCGACGCTGCGCGGAGAGTGCCGTCGCGCGTCGCTGCCGAGTCCTTGATGCACCTCGTGTCACGGCCCTTCGAACGAGTGGCTCGCGTCGCCCGTTTCGTCTCTCGTGATCCGGCCTCACCCATATCGACGAGTCCCCCATACCCTTGCCGGCGCGCCCGAGTCGAGGATGGCCTTGGATGGCTTTGGCAGCCCGGACCGTCTTCGCCTCGATCGCACGTACCGTCACGCGCGCGAGGCCTTCTCCAGATTCCGTTGCTTGGTCGCTGCTGATCTTGGAAGGCCTCGCTCCGTCCCGCCCCCGCGCCACGCCATGGACCCGGACATCGCGAGACGGCTCACCCAGGCTCATCCACGAGAGCCAAAAAAGAATCGGTCGGCGATGTCGAGAACCCGTGCCCGGCTCCGTCCCCGAGGTGAACGCGCCCACAATGGGTCGCACCCGCACCGAGGAGAACGACGATGGCCAAGTACCTGCTGCTGAAGCACTACCGCGGCGCCCCCGCCTCCGTGAACGACGTCCCCATGGACCAGTGGACGCCCGAGGAGATCACGGCCCACGTGCAGTACATGAACGACTTCGCGGGCCGCCTGGAGAAGACCGGCGAGTACGTCGACAGCCAGGCCCTCTCGCCCGAGGGGACGTTCGTCCGCTACGACGGCGAAGGGCGCCCGCCGGTCACCGACGGCCCGTTCGCCGAGACCAAAGACGTCATCGCCGGCTGGATGGTGATCGACGTCGACAGTTACGAGCGCGCCGTAGAGCTGGCCGGGGAGCTGTCGGCCGCCCCCGGGGCCGGTGGCAAGCCGATCCACGAGTGGCTGGAGCTGCGCCCGTTCCTCGGCGTGCACTCCACCGTCACGGAGTGACCTCCGAAGTGAACGAGGTCCTGCTGAGAAGCCTCACGCCTAGCGTGCTCGGAATCCTCGTCCGCCGCGGAGCAGACTTCGCGGCGGCCGAGGACGCCGTACAGGACGCGCTGGTCGAGGCGGTCCGCGTCTGGCCGGCCGACCCGCCGCGGGATGCGAAGGGCTGGCTGGTCACGGTGGCCTGGCGGCGGTTCCTCGACGCCACCCGCGCCGACACCGCCCGCCGTCGGCGCGAGGACCTCGTGGTCGAGGAGCCGGGGCCCGGGCCCGCGCCCGCGGTGGACGACACGCTTCGGCTCTACTTCCTGTGCGCCCACCCGTCACTGACGCCGTCGTCGGCGGTCGCGCTCACCCTGCGTGCCGTCGGCGGACTGACCACCCGCCAGATCGCCCAGGCCTACCTGGTCCCCGAGGCGACCATGGCGCAGCGCATCAGCCGGGCCAAGCGCACCGTCTCCGGCATACGGTTCGACCGGGCCGGGGACGTCGCCACCGTGCTGCGCGTCCTCTACCTGGTCTTCAACGAGGGCTACTCCGGCGACGTGGACCTCGCCGCCGAGGCCATCCGGCTCACTCGGCAGCTCGCGGCCGCGATCGACCACCCCGAGGCGGCGGGGCTGCTCGCACTCATGTTGCTCCACCATGCCCGGCGCGCCGCCCGGACCGCGCCCGACGGCAGCCTGGTGCCGCTCGCCGAGCAGGACCGCGGCCGGTGGGACACCGAGTCGATCGCCGAGGGCGTCGAGATCCTGCAGGCGGCCCTCGCCCGCGACCGGCTGGGCGAGTTCCAGGCCCAGGCCGCCATCGCGGCACTCCACGCCGACGCACCCACCGCCGAGGAGACCGACTGGGTGCAGATCGTCGAGTGGTACGACGAGCTCGCACGCCTGACCGACAGCCCGGTCGTCCGGCTCAACCGCGCGGTGGCCGTCGGCGAGGCCGACGGACCGCGCGCCGGCCTGGCCGCACTCGCGACGCTGGACGACACACTGCCCCGCCACACCGCGGTGGCGGCGTACCTCCATGAACGCGACGGCGACCTGGCGACGGCGGCACGGCTGTACTCCGCGGCGGCCCAAAAAGCACCCAACCTCGCCGAGCGCGATCACCTGACGCGCCAGGCCGCCCGGCTCAACGCGCGCAGGTGTCGCTGACGGGTCGCGTTCGGCTTTACCCGCTGCACTTGGCGCGGCCTCGCAGCCAGAGCGGTCGCCTCGAAGTGAGTAGGCGGTCGAGACCTGCTGCACAACCCGTCCGCGACGGTTCGGCTGCCCGAAAAGCGGCTCACCCAGGCTCATCTACGAAGAGTCGATGTCGGCGGGGGTGCCCCGCGCGGCGAGCCCGAGGCGGCTCCGGTCGTGCGGCGAGCGGGTTTCGAACGGTCCTGCGCCGGTCGGTGCGCCCACGGGCCGCCGACGCAGAGCCTGTCGTAGCGGTCGCGCCGACGTGGTCGCCGTGCAGGTGCATGAGGAAGGCCGCACTGAACGGACGGTCGCGGCGGCCCGTGCCTGGCCGTGACGATGTCGCCGCCAAGCCACGTCGGCCTCTACGGCCATAAGCAGTACGGCGGGCCGCCTGAAGCAGCTGAGGACACCACCCCGCCTGCCAGGGCGATATCGCGATGCGCCTGCCGGGGCGGTAGCGCGGTGCGTCTGGCGACCGGCAGGTAGGAGTTGGCCTACCCACGCAATGCGAAGGAGGGTGTGCGGCACCCACGTCGGTAGGGCCTTCTTGCCAGAGTCGCGTGGGCGAAGACTCGGGTTGTCGGCGATCGCCGATACCGAGCTTCACCCCACTCCAGAGGGTCCTGTGACCACGACCTCCATCCCGTCCGACCGCAAGATCGTCCTCGTGACAGGGGCGTCCAGCGGCATCGGCGAAGCGACCGCCCGCCACCTGGCCGCAGCCGGCCACCACGTCGCCCTCCGGGCCCGGCGCACCGACCGCCTCGCACTGCTGACCAAGGAGCTGAACGAGGCCGGGTACAGCGCCGAGTACGCCGAACTGGAAGTCACCGACCAGGCCGGCGTCCATGCCTTCGCCGAGGGGGCGCTTGCCCGTCACGGCCGCATCGACGTGCTGGTCGACAACGCGGGAGTGGTGCCACTGGCACCGCCGGCAGCCGTACGCGTCGCGGAGTGGGACCAGATGATCGACGTGAACCTGCGGGGTGTGCTCCATGGCATCGCGGCCGTGCTGCCGTCGATGCTGGAGCGCCGGTCTGGGCACGTCGTCAACATCGCGTCCACCGCCGCCCACCGGGTCGACCCCACGGCGGCGGTGTACTGCGCGACCAAGTACGCGGTAAGAGCCCTGTCCGAGGGGTTGCGGCAGGAGAACTCCGACATCCGGGTCACGGTCGTCAGCCCCGGCTTCACCCGATCCGAACTCGCCGACAAGGGCGGTGCCCCTCAGGCACAGGGCTCGGCCCGCAATACCACCGAGATGATCGGGCTGAACGCCTCGGCGGTCGCCGAGGCCATCGGCTACGCCATCGCCCAGCCCTCAGGCGTCGACGTGAACGAGATCGTCGTCCGTCCCACGGCGCAGAACTGATACTGCCGGGCAGGTCGTCGCGCTGGCGCGTGGCCCCACGTCCCCGGGACGCGCGTCAGTAGCGGGGAGCGGCCATGGACGCAAGGTACGTCAGGGCCTCCGCGCTGCGGCTGCCCGGCTCTGCCGAGCCCACCAACGGCTCCTGGCCGGGCGCATCGTGCACGTCGAAGCTTTGGTAGGTGAGCTCGATGCGGCCGACCTCGGGGTGGACGAACACCTTGTAGGCGCGCCTGAGGGACCCGACGGTCTGGTCGTTCCACAGGGCCCGGAACTCCTCTGACGCCTCCAGCAGTTCCTGGACCAGGTCGCCGATCTCGGGGGCGTCGCTGAACCGGGCCGCACTGAGGTGCAACGCGTACACGGTCGCGCTGGTGACCAACTGCCAGTCGGGGAAGACCTCACGGGCCCCCGGGTTGGTGAACAGGATCCGCGGCATGCTGGTCTCCCCCTTGAAGGGGGACAGGAGGGCGTCGGCGATGGCGATGGCGATGGCGATGGCGATGGTGGCCAGGATGTCGAACGCCGGACCCATGACGTAGGCCGCGGACGTCGGGAAGGCGTCGAGCAGCCGCGGCAGGTCGGGGTGTACTCGGTCGCGGAAGCTGTCGGCCTTCGTGCGGGGGTTGATGCCGGCGAGACGGAACAGAGGAGTGCGCGCATCGGCGCCCAGGCACAGTGCCCTGCCGAGCGCGTCGACGACCTGCGGTGAGGGGTTGGTTTCGCGGCCCTGTTCCAGGCGGATGTAGTAGTCGGCGCTCACGCCCGCCAGCACGGCGATCTCTTCCCGGCGCAGGCCCTTCACTCTGCGGGTGCCGCCGCCGACGGGCAGCCCGACGTCGGACGGTTCCAGGCGGGAACGGCTGGCGCGCAGGAAGTCGCCGAGGACGTTGGCAGGCGCGTTCCGCACGCGGCCGACAGTACCCCGCGGACGGCTGCCCGCACCTGTGAGCGGCCGTTGACGACTCCCGCGGACCGACACGCCCGGCCCGTCGGTCAGTCGGGTGTCTCGGCCGACTCGGCCGACTGGGCCGACTGGGCCGACTGGGAGTCGTCGGCCGGCGCGGACCGCTCGATGTCCTGGTCGGCCGCGGCCCAGCTGGCCAACAGGTTCAGGGCCTCTTGCGAAGGCGACCCGGGCTCGGCGGTGTACGTGAGAAGGCTCTGGCCCTCGTCGGCCCCCAGGGGGAAGGCCTCGAACGGCAGGTCGAGGTCCCCGACGACCGGGTGATGGAGAAGCTTCGTGCCCGTGGTGTGGATCCGGACGTTGTGGGCGGCCCAGCGGCGACGGAACTCCTCACTGCGGGTGGACAGCTCCCCGATCAGGTCCGACAGTCGCCGGTCGTAGGGATCGCGGCCCACCTCGGCGCGCAGCATGGCGACCGTGTCGCCTGCGACCTTGTCCCAGTCGCGGAAGAACTCGGTCGCGCCGGGGTCGAGGAAGACGAACCTGGCGTTGTTGGGCGGCCGCACCGGGTCGGCGTAGACCGGCGAGAACAGCGCGCGTCCGAGATGGTTGGCGGCCAGGATGTCCAGGCGTCCGCTGAGTACGAAAGCGGGCGTGCCGAGCATCGAGTCGAGGACGCGCTGCACCGTGGGGCGGACGCGCTGCTGGGCCGGTCGGCGGCGCGGCGGACGGGTCGTGTTGGCGCTGCGCAGGAGGTCGAGCAGGTGGGCTCGCTCGGCCTCGTCGAGCTGCAGCACTCGCGCGATTCCGTCGATGACGCTCTCGGAGACGCCGGTGGCGTTGCCGCGTTCCAGGCGGGTGTAGTACTCGCTCGAGATGCCGGCGAGCAGGGCGACCTCCTCGCGGCGCAGCCCGGTGACCCGTCGGCGGTCTCCGTACACGGGAAGTCCGACCTGCTCCGGGGTGACCCTGGCCCGCCGCGTGCCCAGGAATTCCCGGATCTCCGCGCGGAAATCACCACGGACATCGCGATTGGTGCCGTAAGGGATGTTTCTTCCTGCCATGGGCCCCACTCTACGAGCGCTTCCGCACGGCTGGGGGTCCCTCTCAGTACCCCCTCCCCTCAGGGTCTCCCGCCGCCCCGTTACAGCCGGTTCTGTAGATGGTGCACCGCCCACGGTGGTGCGAATCGCCCGGAAGCGGCGGCGCATCCGCCGCCCGTCGCCGGCCTCTCCGCGGAGCCGTCCGCGCTGCCGTTCTCCGCGGGCAGCAACACGACCCTCCGGAACAGATTCAGAAGCCGGAACAGAATCAGAAGGACGAACAATGCGTCGATACACCAAGCCGGCCGTCGCACTCACGACGCTGGCAGCGCTCACCCTCGCGGCCTTGGGATCGGGTGCTGCGGACGCGGCCGGCACGGCGGGCGGCACCACCGACCCCGGGTCGACGTCGCGCGCCGCAGCGGAATCTTTCTCGTGGAAGCACGGGACCGCCCAGATGAACAAGCGCATCATGGAGCGCTTCACCACTGAGTTCCTGCCCACCGGCGACCCGGCGCCGGCGAGGAAGTTCATCAGCCCGGACATCGTCATGCACTTCGGCGGCCGGACGCAGCAGGGCCGGGACACGTATCTCGGCATCGTCGCCGCGAACATGAGGGCATTCCCCGACCTCAAGTGGACGGTGGAAGACATGCGCGCCGAGGGCGACACCGTGGCCGTCCGCTACACCATGACGGGCACCCACAGGGGCCCCTTCGCCGGTGTCGAGGCAACAGGCAAGGCCATCCGCGCAGAGAGCATGGCGTTCTACCGCCTGGCCCACGGCAAGATCGTCGAGGAGCGCGCCCAGCTCGACATGCTGAGCATCCTCCAGCAGATGGGCGCCGTACCGGCCGCGTAACAGCGCCCCACATCACCGCATCCCCTGCGCCCGCTCCACCCCGCCGCACCCGCCGCCACGGCCATGCGATGACCGGCGCTCGCCTGGCCCCTCGGCACAGATGGGTCCGCCCCCACCGACCCTGCACCGCACATCCAGAGAACCAAAGAAGCCGCACATCCAGAGAACCATAGAAAAAGAACAGGACACCCCCATGGCATCGCAACTGACCGGCACCGTCGCGCTCGTCACCGGCGCGAGCAGCGGTATCGGCGCGGCCACCGCCCGTCGGCTCACCGAGGACGGCGCCTCCGTCGCCCTCGTGGCCCGCCGCAAGGGCCGTCTGGACGACGTCGCCGCCGAGATCGAGAAGGCGGGCGGCACCGCCCTGGTGGTGGAAGCCGACATCACCGACCGCTCCCAGGCCGAGGCCGCAGTCCAGCAGGCTGTCGAGCACTTCGGGCGCCTCGACACCCTGGTCAACAACGCCGGCCTGATGCTCCTGGGACCCGTCGTCGGCGCGGACGTCGACGAGTGGGAGCGCATGCTCGCCGTCAACGTCCAGGGCCTGCTCCACACCACCCATGCCGCCCTCCCGCACCTGCTCAAGGCCGCCGAGGACGGCCCCCGCAAGGTCGCCGACATCGTCAACGTCAGCTCGATCGCCGGCCGCGTCGCCTGGAACGGCTACGGCGTCTACAACCTCACCAAGTTCGGCGTGAACGGCTTCACCGAGTCCCTGCGCCAGGAGGTCACCCAGCGGCACGTCCGCGTCGGCGTCCTGGAGCCGGGCGGCGTGGACACCGAACTGGGCTCGCACAACGACCACAAGCCCGAGATCCGCGAAGCGATCGGCACCTTCTACGAGCAGACCGAGGTCCTCTCCCCCGAGGACATCGCCGACGGCGTCGCCTACATGGTCACCAGGCCCCGTCACGCTTCCATCGGCGAACTGTGGATCATGCCCACCGACCAAGCCTGACCACGACCGGTCGCGTCGGCCCCCGTCCACTCCCCTCTCCCATCCACCGTCCGGACATCCACCGCCCGGACATCCACCTCCGGGACAAACACCGCCCGCACATCTACCGCCCGGCCGGCCGCCGGGTCGGACACCACGCGTCATCACCGCACAACACCGGGTGCCGGACCACGGCACCTGAAAGGAACCCCTCATGAGCAAGGTCATTCTCGTCACCGGCGCCGGACGCGGTCTGGGCACGGACATCGCCCGCGAGGCCCTCGCCGCCGGCCACCAGGTCGTCGCCACCGGCCGCCGCCCCGAAGAGGTCGAGAAGACCCTCGGCGGCCCCCAGGGCAACCTGCTCGCCACCAAACTCGACGTCACCAGCCTGGACGACGCCGAAGCCGCCGCGCAGGCCGCCGTCGACCGCTTCGGCCGCATAGACGTCCTGGTCAACAACGCCGGCAATTTCTTCGCCGGCTACTTCGAGGAGATCGCGCCCGCGCAGATGCGCCAGCAGATCGAGACCAACCTCTTCGGCCCGATGAACGTCACCCGCGCTGTCCTGCCCGTCCTGCGCAAGCAGCGCGCCGGCCACATCATCACGCTCTCCTCCTCCGCCGGTCTGATCGGCCAGGAGTTCTGCGTCGCGTACGCCGCCTCCAAGTTCGGCGTGGAGGGCTGGATGGAATCCCTGCGCTACGACGTCGAGCCCTACGGCATCCACACCACGGTCGTGGAGCCCGGCTTCTTCCGCACCGAGCTGCTCGTGGACGCCTCGACCACCTGGCCCGAGCCGACCATCGACGACTACGCCGAGCGCACCACCGCCACCGTCGCGGCCTGGAAGAACATGAACGGCCGGCAGACCGGTGACCCCGCCAAGCTCGCCCGCGCCCTGCTCACCATCGCCGACCAGGACAAGCCGCTGCTGCGTTTCGTCGCCGGCGCGGACGCCATCGAAGGCGTCGAGGCCAAGGCCAGGGAACTCCTCGCCCAGGCCCAGGCATCCCGCGAACTGGGCGGCAACCTGGCGTACGACGACACCCCGCAGTAGGGGGACGGACCCGGATTCAGGACCAGTCGATCGGGCCGGTGCCGGCGATGACGGACTGTGGTCCGCTGTGGCCGCTGAAGTTGGTTGCCGTATAGCAGGGATCGGCGGCGTTGACGCGAATGTCCTTCAGCCTCTTGGCGTACTGAGTGGTCAACATGGTGAGGTGGTGCTCTGGGACCGCGAGTAAGAGTGGGTCGAAATGCGGCCGCGCGACCGTTACGCCCTGACCGTCGAGATCCCCGCGCCCGATCTGCCCGTCGACTCCGCCTCGGTCGAGGAGCTGCGCCGAGATGCCCGCGCAATTCCCCCAGGACGGCATCCGCGTGGAGCCGGTGGCCGCCGGGATCGCACTCCGCCGTCGGCGGAACGATTCGGGCGGTCGCTTCACACTGTCACCGACATTCCCCACAACGTAGCGAGTACATTTCGACGGCGTTTCCGGCGGCGGGCCGAACTTGGGATTTGGTCAAGAATGGGATTCAACCCTTGTCGCCCGTCGGAACACCGACACACCATGTGCCGAACATGACGACGCCTATCAGCAGGAGGCCCGGGTGTCCGCTGGTCTGTCCAAAATCGAGGTGGACACCACCACACTCGCGGCGGAGTCCGAGCGGAACAAACTCCGCAAACACTTCGGCCGCTTCGACATCCTGTTCTTCCTGGTCTGCACCCTCGTCGGCCTCGACACCATCGGTACGGTGGCCGCCTCCGGAGCGGAGGCGTTCACCTGGCTGATCGTGCTGGCCGTCATCTTCTTCGTGCCCTCCGCACTGCTCACCGCGGAACTGGGCACGGCCTTCGCGGAGGAAGGCGGCCCGTACATCTGGACCAGCAGGGCCTTCGGGCGGCTGGCCGGAGCGGTCAACAACTTCCTCTACTGGGTGACCAATCCGGTCTGGCTCGGCGGCACTCTCTCCGTCTCGGCGGTCGCCGCGTTCACCACCTTCTTCAATGACGGCAAGGATCTGAGCACCCCCGCCTTCTACACCTTCACCCTGATATTCATCTGGGTGGGTGTGCTCGCGGCGATCCTCTCCTTCGATGTCGGCAAGTGGATCCCCACCGCCGGGGCGTGGTCCCGTTTCGTGCTGCTCGGCCTGTTCACCCTCACCGTGGTCATCTACGCCTTCAAGCACGGCCTGCACGGTTTCGGCTTCGGCGACTTCTCCCCGACGTATGCCGGCTTCGTCGGCCTGGTCCCGGTCCTGATGTTCAACTACGTCGGCTTCGAATTGCCCAACACCGCGGGCGACGAGATGACCGACGCGCAGAAGGACATCCCGTACGGCATCTTCCGCGCCGCCGGGCTCGGCGTACTGCTGTACGGCCTGCCGATTCTCGGCATCCTGCTGGTCCTCCCGGTCAAGGCCATCACCGGTCTCGGCGGCTTCCTCGATGCCATCCGCCAGGTTTTCACCGTCTACGGCGGCCACGTCGCCTCCGACGGCACGGTCACCCTCAGCGGGGCCGGGACCGTGCTCGGTGATCTGGCCGCGGTGATGTTCATCCTGACTGTGCTCTCCTCGGGCGTCACCTGGATCATGGGCTCGGACCGTGCGCTGGCTGTCTCCGGATACGACGGCGCCGCGCCCCGCGCCCTGGGTGTGATCTCCGAGCGGTTCGGCACGCCGGTCCGGGTCAACCTGCTCAGCGGAGTGCTCTCCACCGGCGTGCTGATCCTCGCCCACCAGCTCACCGGTGGTGACGCGGGCAAGCTCTTCGGCGCCGTGCTCGGGCTCGCCGTCTCCACGACGCTCATCAGCTACCTCGGCATCTTCCCGGCGCTGCCGGTGCTCCGCCGCAAGTACCCGCAGGTGGAGCGTGCCTACCGGGCACCCGCTGCCTGGCCGATCACGATCGTGCTGACGCTGCTGATCCTGTTCGCCTCGGTGCAACTGCTGGTCCCGGGCGCGCCCTTCGACTGGTTCAGTTCGGACTTCCGACCGGACGGCTGGAGCTACAGCGAACGCTGGACCTACCTGCTGACGGAGGCGGTGCCGCTGGCCGTCTTCATCGTCACAGGCGTGATCTTCTGGGCACTCGGCGCACCGACCCGCGCCAAAACCAAGAAGACGGGCGCCGCAGGAGTGACCCAGGGTTGAGCGCCGGCTCACCGACGCGGCCGTGATCTCGTTCCAGCGTCAGTGGCAGACCGTGGCGTGGTGCTGGTGGCGGCGTCGCCACCAGCACCTATGCAGGGCGACGTCCCGGTCACGACCGGCACCGCTGCCCGCCGCCCGCCGCCCAGACGAGCCGAGCCCGGCCAGTGGCCAAGGTCGGAGGCCGCGCTCGCCGTGGTGAACCGCGACCTGATGGCAACCCTGCCGCTGAAGGCTGTTACCAGGGCGAAGGCGAAACGGGCTCGGCCGGCCCACCGGTGTGGTGGTGTCGTGACAGTCGGGACGGCGCACCCCACGACATCGCCCTGGTGAGCGAGTTGGCCGCAACCTTGCCTGGGAAGCAGCGTCGCGCGCTGTGGCGCAGCGAGCGGCCTCTGCCCAGCGATCCTCGATCCACAGGTGGGTGGTGGGTGGCGAGCCTGCTGCGCAGACCGTCCGCCCCGGCCCTACGGCGGCCCGAGGCTGAGGCACCGTCTTCCGCTTCCGCTGCCGCCAACGGCCCGGCGAGCAGTTCCCGGAGCTTGAGCGCGGTCTTGTCCTCGGCGGCCACGAAGTGGACTGAGCGTCGACTCTGACGATCGGCAGACGTTTCGAACCTCGTGGAACCGACCCGTAGTCCGTCCCGTCGGCCGCCAGACTGGCGGGCCAATGAAGCCACGGCTTGACTGCGTTGCCAATCGGGCTCGACACCAACTCATCGAGCCTCGGGCTCGTCCGAGGAGACCGCGGAGACCTCAGCGCAGGTCAAAGCCGACTCGCACAAGGAGAACCTCGTGAAAGTAGCGCGATCGGCGCTGATGCGGCGTGCCCTCGTCCTGTTGAGTGCTCTGGGAGGAGTGATCGCCCTGGGTGCCAGTCCGGCGCAAGCGGCGGACAAGTGCGTGAACCTTGGCAACGGGAGGCTGTGCGTGGCCATCACGCCCGTCAACGCCCAGGGAGCCATACAGGTGATCTATGAGAAGACAGGAGGAGCGCCGATCTACGGACATCTGGCCTGGCAGGTGCCGGGCGGAGATGATTTCGTGTCGCCGGATATCTCCATGACCGCCGGGCACACCTACTACCACACCTGGCCGACTTGGGTCGGTCCTGGTTACGTGGAAGGCGCCTTGTGGTCAGACCGGTACGGGCGTCTCAGCACCGGCTATGTGAAGGTGAACTGACGGCTGTTGAGGGCCGGGTGCACCGGCCCTCAGCCGTCTTGACGCGCCAGCTGTCGGCCGAACCGCTGGGCGGGGGCGGACACCTCCAGCGAGTGGCTCTGCTCGGACGGTTGACCGGCAACGAACCGCAACACTCTGTGTGACTTCGCAGTACCGCGCCTGTCCGTGTCAGCACCTACCCTGGACGCATGATCAATGGTGGGCACATCATCATCTACAGCCATGATGCGGAAGCGGACCGGGTCTTCTTCAGGGATGTTCTGGAGTATCCGCATGTCGACGCGGGAGGTGGCTGGCTGATCTTCAAGCTTCCGCCGACCGAGATCGCCATGCATCCCACGGACGGCCCGGAGACACAGGAGCTCTATCTGATGTGCGACGACGTTGACGCAACCGTGAAGAGCCTGGCCGCGAAGGGAGTGGAGTTCACGCAGCCGGTCACCGACGCGCGCTGGGGGCGGCTGACCAGGTTCCGTCTGCCGGGTGGCGGCGAGGTGGGCTTGTACGAGCCCCGCCATGATCGGGCGACCGACCTGTGAGGAATCCCGGCACTCGGGATTCGTTCCCGAACTCACTAACGAGCAGTACGCACGGATCGACTCGGCCGCCGTCGCACTCGACGGCCGGGTGAGCGAGGACCGCACCGGAGCCAACGGCCCCACCAGGAAAGAGACTTGACGGCCTTCGTCCGCGACCCGACGTCATCGAGCCGGCGATCGCCACCCTGGTCTCCGAGGAAGGCCACTGGATCACCGCCCAGAAACATCGAGGCTTCCGACGGACAGAACCTCTGAAGCCACAAGGTGGCACACGGCACCACGAGGCGGGATGTGTCCGTGACGGATGGCTTGAGGTACTCACGCGAACCCCGAGTGGGTCCGCGTCCAGGACGGCAGGGCGACCATGGGAGTGATGCCGCACGCCTTGGAGCGCCATGACGTCATCCATGCCGAAATCCTTGGCCAAGAGAGCCACTTGGGGGGCGGCGAGTCTTTCGCGACGGGGAGTCGGTCAGCGCCCTACGTCAGATGCCCTGCCGATCGTCACTGTGGCTGGCGCAGTCCGGCGATGAGGAGGCCGACCAGTCGGCGTGCGTCGTAGCGCGGATCACTGTCCGCACCGACGCAGAGGTTACCCACGCCTCGCATCAGCTCAAGGCCCTCAAGGCCGGTGCGGATCTCGCCGCGATCGGCCGCGGCGTCGAGCAGCTCGTCGCACACGGGCACTAGCCGGTCGAGGAAGTAGGCGTGCAGCGTGTCGAATCCGGCATTGTCGGGCTGCAGCACGGCAGCCAGTCCGTGCTTGGTGACCAGGAAGTCGACGAAGAGGTCGATCCACTGTCCCAGCGCGGTGTAAGGAGTGGCGCAGCTCGCCAGCAGGGCCGGACCGGCCTCGGCGCAGGCGTCGACCTGGTGACGGTAGACCGCGATGATGAGATCCGCCCGTGTCGGGAAGTGCCGGTAGATCGTACCCATCCCGACACCGGCCTTGGCCGCGATGTCGCGTACCGGCGCCTCTACGCCCGAGGTGACGAAGACTGCGGCGGCCGCATCCAGCAAGGTCTGTCGATTGCGCCGAGCATCCTTACGCTTGGATCCCGCTGCACTTTCCGCGCCCTGACCGCTGTCGTTCACCGCGGCGATCCTTCCATGAGACTTGCGAAGCGGAGCACTGCTCCGCAATATCTGCGGAGCAAGGTTCCGTTTCGTGCATTGTCGCAGACCCGGGACCAGCGCCCAAGCCGTCTGCCGCCAACACGCTCCGCCCGGACGAAAGACACGCATACGTCGGCACCAGACGTCGACATGGCCACGCGTGAGAGCTGTAGGTGGAGGGATCGGTGAACCAGCGCTCTTCGGTTCGGTAGGCCCGTCGGCCGGCGCCCCTCCACTGTTTCGGAAGGCGTCACCCTGCCCCGCCCCGAGCGACACGCGTACAGCAAGCACCGCCGACACAGCCAAGCCTGCTCCAAGCTGGTCTGCCCGGTAGAAGCAGACGGGCTTCGGCCCATGGCTCGGAAAGGGAACAGAACACCCTCTCTTGGCCTCGCCCCGCAGCGTCGGCCAGACCGAAGCCGGCTCGCTGCGACACGAGCGAGGCGGGCTGGCGGTAGGACCAGCCCAAAGATCACGACACGTACCCTTGCGCACATGGTTGAGCATCGAATGGTTGACGTGAACGGCGTTCGGCTGCACATCGCCGAGCAAGGCGGCGGCCCCCTGGTAGTTCTCCTGCACGGCTTCCCCGAGTCATGGCACTCCTGGCACCACCAGTTCGGTCCTCTGACCGATGCGGGCTTCCGAGTGGTCGCCCCCGACCAGCGTGGATACGGACGTAGCGACCATCCCGACGACGTCGACGCATACACCATCCTCCATCTGGTCGGCGACGTCGTCGGACTGATCCAGGCCCTGGGCGAGGAGAAGGCGTACGTCGTCGGGCACGACTGGGGCGCGCCGGTCGCCTGGCACACCGCGCTGCTGCGACCGGACATGGTGCTCGGGGTGGCCGGCCTGAGCGTGCCGCCCCCGTTCCGGGGGACGGAGCCTCCGCTGGCCGCCATGGAGAAGAGGTTCGAAGGCCGCTTCTACTGGAACTACTTCAACCGCCCCGGTGTCGCCGACGCCGAGTTCGCCAAGGACACCCGCACCGCGTTGCGGAAGTTCTTCTATTCGGCCTCCGGCGACGCTCCGGGCGCCCTCGAGACCAAGCAGCCGCTGGTCGACCCCGAGCGGGGTTGGCTTGCCGCCATGCCGGACCCCGAGGTACTGCCGGAGTGGTTCACCGAGGACGATCTCGACGCGCTCACCGAGAGTTTCTCCAAGGGCTTCACCGGGGCGCTCAACTGGTACCGCAACCTCGACCGCAACTGGGAGCTGACCGCTCCCTGGCACGGCGCCGTCGTCAGCCGGCCCGCCCTGTACATCTACGGCGACCGCGACTTGGTCCCGGCGTTCCCCGGCACTCCCGAACTCATCGAACGTCTTCCCGACCTCATGCCCAACCTCTGGCGCGAGCCCCTCGAACTGACCGGCTGCGGACACTGGACTCAGCAGGAACGCCCGGCCGAGGTGAACGCGGCGCTCATCGAATTCCTCAAGGCCTGCGCCTGAGCCCGGCCTGCCGAATCGCCGAACCCGCCAGGCTCTGACCTGCCTCGTGAAACGGCGTCACGCCTGCGACGGTGAGGAGAGCGGCAGTTTCGGGATGAGGGCCGTTGAGTACCCAGTCCAGTGGGGACCACCCTGCGCCGCGATCTTCTCGGAGATTCGGATCGGCGCCGTGCGCCAACAGGTCGCGCACTGTCTCGGTGTGCTGGTTCGCGAGCGGCGAGGTTGGCGACCGGGCGCGTGGCGGGGCCAGTGATATCCACTCGTTGCGGCCGCGACCATCACGGTTGCCGCGTAGCGGACCGCAAGCTTGATAATCCCCTTGGGGAGTCGGCACGGGCCACGGGAGGATGGTCGCGTCACCAGCCGCATGAGGGGAACGGTGGATGAGACGAAACCGGCTTGGGAAGAGCAAGGTGCAGGTCACGGAACTTGGCTTCGGCGGCGGACCACTCGGGGGACTCTTCGCGCCGCTGGACGACAAGACCGCCGCGGGAGCCCTTGAGGCAGCCTGGGACAGCGGGATCCGCTACTTCGACACCTCTCCGCATTACGGCATCGGACACTCCGAGCGCCGCACCGGTGGTCTGTTGCGCGACAAGCCGCGTGAGGAGGTGACGCTGTCGACGAAGGTCGGCCGGCTGCTGGTCCCTCAGGACCCGGCGGGCCGGATGGACGAGAGTTTCATGGTGCCCGCCACACACCGTCGAGTGTGGGACTTCACGAGGGACGGTGTTCTGCGCAGCGTGGAGGACTCGCTCGAGCGGATAGGCGTCGACCGTATCGACGTGCTGTTCCTGCACGACGCGGAGCAGCATTTCGAGGATGCGTTGCGCGAGGGCTGTCCGGCCCTCGCCGAACTGCGTGCCCAGGGGGTGGTGGGTGCGATCGGCGCGGGGATGTACCACCCCGGCAAACTGACCCGGCTGGTCGAGGAGTCGGACGTCGATGTCGTCATGCTCTCCGGCCGCTACACGCTTCTGGACCAGAGCGCCCTCGACGAACTGCTGCCCGCCTGCACGGACCGCGGGGTCTCGGTACTCGCGGCGTCGATCTTCAACTCCGGGCTGCTCGCCACGGCCCGACCCGCCGAGGGTGCCACCTTCGACTACGCGCCCGCCGCGCCGTGGATGCTGAAGCGCGCGCATCGCATCGCCGATGTCTGCGAAACACACGGTGTGACGCTCCCGGAGCTGGCGATGGCCTTTCCACTCCGTCACCCAGCCGTCTCGGGCATCGTGGTCGGCATGCGTACCGCCGACGAAGTACGCCGCAACATGGCGGCGTTCGGCGCGGAGATCCCGGCTCAGGTCTGGGACGATCTGCGAAGCGAAGGTCTCTTGGACGAGCGGGCACCAGTGCGCGCCTGACGATCACCCGAACGATGGTTCGCCGACCACCCCTTAGGCCCTGTCCGGCGTGTCTTCTTGGCCCAGCAATCCGCGTCCGAACGGTGTGACTTGCTGCAGGGCCCGTAGTGGCGACCGCGGTGGGAGGCGTACGCCTCATCGCCGCCGGGGTGGTCCGGCCGGGTGCGGGGCGCCCGCCGCCGAGCCGACCGACGCGAACGCGTTCCAGGACGGGTGTCTGGTGAGCCCGGCAGGAGGTGGAGTCCACGCTCACCATCACCATCGACCAGTCAATAGGGCCTTCCGCGTCAGCGGCCGCGAGGACGGCCGCGAAGAGCTTGTCCCCCGTGCGCTGCCGATGCAGGACCCCGTTGATGATCCTGCGATGTGGAGTCCGACGCGAAAGACTGTGGCGGTGTTCCCGTAGCGGGCGGCGGCAGCAGCCAATCCCCCGCCATCCACGTCACCGAACACCCCACCACCAGCATCGGCACCCACCCGGCAGACAGCTCAGCCGATGCCCCGCTCGCGGCCCTCCCAATACGGCTCCCGCAACTTGTACTTCTGCAGCTTGCCGGTCGTCGTACGCGCCAACTCCTCCCGGAACTCAACCGAAGTCGGCGCCTTGAATCCGGCAAGACGCTCCTTGCAGAACTGGATCAGCTCGTCCTGCGTCACCTGCGCGCCGGGAGCGAGAACCACCAGCGCCTTCACGGTCTCGCCCCACTTCTCGTCAGGCACCCCGATGACCGCGACCTCGGCAACCGCCGGATGGCTGAAGAGCACGTCCTCCACCTCGATCGACGACACGTTCTCCCCGCCCGTGATGATCACGTCCTTCTTGCGGTCACTGATCGTCAGATGGCCGTACTCGCCGATCGACCCCCCGTCCCCGGTGTGGAACCATCCCTCGGACAGCGCCCGCGTACTCTCCTCCGGCTGCTCCCAATACCCCTCCAGAACCACATTCGAGCGCGCGAGAACCTCACCGTCGGCGTCCGTCCTGAGCGTCACGCCCAGCGCGGGAGCACCGGCCCGCACCAGCTTCTCCGCCCGCTCCGCAGCGCCGAGGTCGTCCCACTCGGAGCGGGCACGGTTGACGGTCAGCAGCGGCGAGGTCTCGGTCAGGCCGTAGATCTGAATGAACTCCCAGCCCAGCTCCGACTCCACGCGAGCGACCGTCTGGGTCGGCGGCGGAGCGCCCGCAACGATGATCCGCACCCGATCACGGCCGGGGATCTCTCCCTCCCAGGACTCGGCGGCCGCCAGCACCGCCCCCACGACCGCAGGCGCCGCGCACATCACCGTCACACCGTGCTCGGCCACCCGGCGCAGGATCTCGGCCCCGTCCACCTTGCGCAGCACGATCTGTCGCACACCCAGGGCCGACATCGCGAACGGCATGCCCCACCCGTTGGCATGGAACATCGGCAACGTGTGCAGATACACGTCCCGGTCCGTCACCCCGGCGTGCAACGCGAAGGTGACCGCGTTCACCCAGATGTTGCGATGGGTGATCTGCACCCCCTTGGGCCGGGCCGTCGTACCACTGGTGTAGTTGATGGTCGCGGTGGCGTTCTCGTCCGGCTCCCAGGCCTGCGGGGCGGTGCCGAAGCGGTACAGCTCGGCGTCGGCGGCGGCCCCGAGCGTGAAACGGTGCCTGCAGCTGACACCGGCCAGACGCTCCGTCAACTCCGGATCGACAAGGAGCACATCGGCCCCGGAGTGACCGACGATGTAGCTCACCTCGTCCGCCGTCAGGCGGAAGTTGACCGGGACCAGCACCCGCCCGTGACCGCTGACGCCGAAGAACGACGTCAGAAGCCGCGCACTGTTCGGCGAGACCACCGCCACCCGAGCGCCCAGCGGCACACCCAGCGCATCCAGCCCGGCAGCCTGAGCCCGCGCCAACTCCCCCACCCGCCCGTACGTCAGCCCCTCCCAGACCTCGGCCGGTTGGTCCGGTTCGTCGACCACACCCACCCGGTCGGCATACACAGTGACGGCACGGTCCAGAAAATCACGGACCCCGAACGGGACGATCATCACAGCCTCCGAAGCTTGAACGACACAGAGCCTCTATCCCGCCACGCCCTCGCGTATCCCGACAAGCCATCAGACACCCTGCAAACAACTCAGCACCACCAGACCTCGCGAGACCCGGCCAGCCGAGGTTCTACTGCCGGACGGTCGCCGTGGCAGTGAAGCCGCAGCACTCGAAAGTACGTACCGGCGCTCCGGATGTCCGCTTGACGCGCACCCCGTCGAGCACCGCCTGAGTGTCGGCCGAAGCGGCGACCACGGCGACGCCCCCGACACCGCCTTCGATCCGGTCGTTGCGGACCGTGAACGGACCGTTGCCTGCGAGCCGGTCGTCCCGCACGACCGTGCCCGGTGTGCTTGCCACGATGCCCGCATGCTGGGTCTCGCTGAAGAAATCGGGGCCGCAGTCCGGATCTGGTTCCCGGCAGTCGTTGCCGCTGACGGTGCTCCGGGGGACGCGCCCGACCGCGCCTGACACGAACCCGATCCCGTCGGTCGGCCGACGCGGGTGCCCGGTGACGGCGCTGTCGACGATCGTGGCGCTCGACCCCTCGTTGAGGACGGTGACGCCCGAACCCTGGTAGTCCGAGATCTCGGTGTCGTGGATCGACACCGATCCCGTTCCGGTGGGGAGATCCCCCACGAAGACGGCGACCGCGCTGTGCGGGCAGGGCGCCGGGGGTGTGTGGGTGATGTGGGTGATGTGGGTGACGCGGGCGTGACCGAGGTCGAGCCGGGCACCCCCCAGCACTCGGACACCGGAGCCGAGTGCGCCGTCGCCGCACGTCCCGGAGCCCGGCCCGCTGACCGCGAGTTGTGACAGCGCGGCGGACGCGCCGTTGTGGATCTCGACGATCGACGTACCGCCGTCCTCGCCGGCGACCAGCGTCCGCGGAGCCAGGATCGTCGTCTTGCGGGCCCCTGAGCCGGTCATCGACACATTCTTGTCGATCACCACCTGCTCCCGGTAGACGCCGGGCCGGACGTGGATCCGGTCGCCGGGCTGGGCGGCATCGACCGCTGCCTGGAGCGTGGGGTAGTTCATGGGGACCACCAGCTCGTGCGACAGGTTCGCTTCGGCCGACATCGGCACCAATGGCCAGACGGTCGCGATGACAGCGCACGGGCCCAGACGTGCGGCCGTTCTGATACGTGGGATTGCGATTTTGCCTCCGCTCTCGTGCGGTACTCCATGGGGCCGCGGCATGACCGTGGCCCGCCTGCCGACTGCGCACGCAACGTATCCACGGTTTGGAGTGCGGGAACTCAGGGACACCTGATCGCGAGCCTGCTTCCCTCTGACGGACGACCGGCAGACTCGGCCGCGGGGCTGACGTGATCGAGATGGTCCGGTCCCCGTTGTGATCTGCCGCTATCGTGCCGGCGTGACTGGTTCTCCGCGGCGTCCGCTGCTGTTTCTCGATGTCGACGGACCGCTCATCCCGTTCGGCGCGGCACCCGAGCAGTATCCGGCCCATGCGACACGCCTCGAACCGCTCGATGCGGGTGCGAATCCGCTCTTGGCCCGTCTCGATCCCGCGCACGGGCCGCGGCTGGCGGCGCTCCCGTGCGAGGTGGTCTGGGCCACGACATGGATGGGCGACGCGAACGAGTGCATCGCCCCGCTCCTTGGTCTGCCGCAGCTGGCCGTGGTGTTCTGGCCGGAACCGTCCGACATCGATGATCAGGACGAGTGGAACGGACTGCACTGGAAGACCCGCACCCTTGTCGAGTGGGCGGCGGGGCGCCCCTTCGTCTGGGTCGACGACGAGATCACCGACACCGATCGGGCCTGGGTCGCCGCTCACCACCCGGCGAACGCCCTGCTCCACCGGGTCGATCCCCGACAGGGTCTGACCGCTCACGACTACTCGATTCTCGACTCCTGGCTGAAACAGCTGTTCTGACTCCCTGTCCCCTTGAGGCAGTCGTCGCATTCCCGGCGTCTTTCAAGTACACCTCCCACTACGCCGCGGCGGCTCCGTAAGCGAGCCGACCGATGGGCAACGGCCCCGCATCCGTGCCCTGTTGGCCAAATACCTGGCAGCCGGGGCAGGCCCGAATTGCGGCCTCCTCGCCGAACGTGACCCGCATCACGTGCCTGAAGTGCATAGCGAGGTCCTCACCAACGTCTTTCTCCAGGTGTACGAAGCTGGCAAGTGCGGGGACGGTGCGGATGGAACAGGCTCAGGCCGAGAGTTTCGACGGGTTCGTTGCGGCCCGTTGGTCGGCGTTGTTCCACCTCGCCCGGCTGCTCTGCGGAGGTGACCGGCACCGCGCCGAGGACCTGCTCCAGGAGGCTTTGGTCAAGCTCTGGTTCGTCTGGCCGAAGGTCGCGGACGAGGCGCCCGAGGCGTACGTACGCAAGATCCTGGCACGCGCAGCCGCCCGTTCCGCCCGCCGGCGGTGGTGGGGCGAGCGGCCCGTGGAGCAGTTGCCCGACCTGGCGCAGACCGGGGACGAGTCCGCTGCCGTGGTGGAACGGTCGCGGCTGGAGGCTGCCCTCGCCCAGCTGCCGGCCCGGCAGCGGGCCGCCGTGGTACTGCGCTACTACCAGGACCTGCCCGAGAAACAGGTCGCGGAAGTACTGGGATGCCCGCTGGGCACCGCCCGGTCCCACGCGTCACGCGGTGTGGCGCGACTGCGTCAGATCCTGGGCGATGTCATCGAGCCGGTGGGGTGAAGGGAAGCATGGATCACTTCGAGCGGGAGTTGGCGCGGATGATGCGCGACGCCCAGGAGTACACCCCTTTTGAGCCCGCACACCAATACCGGCTCAGGACGGGAGTGCTCGTCCGCCGCCGGGTCCGCGCGGCGCAGAAGGCCGTGGGCTCCGTACTGGTGGCCGCCGGGCTCGGCCTCGGCCTGTTCCTGCTGCCGCAAGCACCGGACCGCGACCAGCCCCAGGCCCCTGTGCCGCGGCCCTCAACCGGCTCCTCCTCCCCGACCACCACCCCGTCCCCGACCCAACCCTCCAGCGCAAGCTCCACCGAATCGGCCCCCACCACGCCCACGACGCCGATCACGTCAGGGAGCTCGACGGAGAGTTCGAGCTCGGTAGCCACGGCTCCCTCCGGGACCGCGACCGCCAGTCCACCGGCCACCATCCCGGCCACGCCGAGCGGAAGCATCACGCCGTCGTCGCCACCGACGACGACACTCCAGCCCTCCTCGTTCAACAGCGCGACCGGCACCGGTTAGCCACGCTCGCTCGCCGCCGAGCCGCACCACCGTCCTGACCACTCCCCCACTGAACTTCCGCACCGCGCCTTATTCCTCGCTGCTACTCCGCCGGCCCTACTCCCTCGTCGCAGCTCCGCCGTGAGCACCTTCGGCATGCCCTGCGACAGCACAGAAACCTGGATGAACCATGACCAAGACCGTACGGTCCGCCCCGATGAACCTTGCGACGGGACTGCCCATGGACCGACTGCCGCTCCGGCTGCCGCTGCCGGCGGACCACCCGGAACCCGTACTTGACGTGGTCGTCCCCGTGTTCAACGAGGAGACGGATCTGGAGCCGAGCGTGCGGCGGCTGCACGCGCACCTGCGCGAGACGTTCCCGTACCCGTTCCGCATCACCGTCGCCGACAACGCCAGCACCGACGACACCCCGCGGATCGCGGCCCGGCTGGCCGCCGAACTGCCGGAGGCCGAGTGGATACGGCTGGCCGAGAAGGGGCGCGGCCGAGCCCTGCGTGTCGCCTGGTCGCGCTCGCACGCCCCGGTGCTGGCCTACCTGGACGTGGACCTGTCCACCGAACTGAACGCGCTGCTCCCGCTGGTCGCCCCGCTGATCTCCGGCCACTCCGACATAGCCATCGGCACCCGCCTGGCCCGTGGCTCCCGGGTGATACGCGGGCCCAAACGGGAGATCATCTCCCGTTGCTACAACGTCCTGCTGCGTTCCACCCTCGCCGTCGGCTTCTCCGACGCGCAGTGCGGCTTCAAAGCGGTCCGGCGCGACGTCGCCGAGCGGCTGCTGCCCCTGGTGGAGGACTCGGAGTGGTTCTTCGACACCGAACTGCTGGTGATCGCCGAGCGGGCCGGGCTACGCATCCACGAGGTGCCCGTCGACTGGGTGGACGACCCCGACAGCCGGGTCGATCTGGTCTCTACGGCCGTGGCCGACCTGCGCGGCATCGTCCGGATCGGCAGGGCGCTCGCCCGTGGCACGCTCCCGACGGCGGGGCTGCGGCGCGCCACCGGAGGTAATCCCCCGGGCCCACTGGCCGCCCAGTTGCTGCGCTTCGGTGCCATCGGCGTGGTGAGCACGGTCGGGTACGTCCTCCTCTACTCGGCCCTGCGCCCGGTGGCGGGGCCGCAGGGCGCCAACGCGTGGGCGCTGCTCGTCTGCGCCGTCGCGAACACGGCCGCGAACCGGCGGCTCACCTTCGGGCTGCGCGGGCGGGGCGGCGCGCTGCGCCACCAGGCCAAGGGCCTGGCGGTCTTCGGCCTCGGCCTGGCGCTCACCAGCGGCTCGCTCGCCGCGCTGCACCGCTGGGTGCCGGGGCCCGCGCGGCCCACGGAAGTCGCGGTACTCGTCGTCGCCAATCTGGTCGCGACACTGCTGCGCTTTCTGCTCCTGCGGGCCTGGGTGTTCACCGCCGCCCCCCGCGGCAAAGGAACAGGAGCCGAACCTCGATGAACGAGCCGAGCCTCGCGAACGCTGCGTCGTACGAGGGCAACGGGCCCCACGTCGAGGGCCGTTCGCCCGCCACGCAACCGCCGTACGACACCAGCCCGCCCCCGACCCCGTCTCCCTCCCTCACCTCCCTCACCTCCGCCGCCCGCCAACGGTGGGCGCGACTGTGCCGGGCGGCCGAGCACCACGGTCCGGTGCTCGCGCTGTACGGTGCGCTGAAGCTCATCGGCCTCTGCGTCTTCATGTACCTGCTGGACTCCTCCGGAGACTTCCGCAAGAAGCACCCCCGCTTCGGCGGCGGCGCCCACGCCTGGGACGTCCTGGCCACCTGGGACGGCTGGTGGTACCAGCAGATCGCCGCGCACGGCTACCACCCCGCGCTCGTCCCGGTACCCGGTGCGGGCGGCCTGATCACCATCGAGGGCAACTCCGCGGCGTTCTTCCCGCTGTACCCGGCCCTGATGCGGCTGGTCTCCTCCTGCACCGGCCTGGGTCTGTTCGGCGCCGGCCTGCTGGTCTCGGTCGCCGCCTCGTTCGTCGCCGCCCTGGCGATCCACGCCGTCACCGCACGGATCGGCGGTCGGCGGGCCGGGCTGGCCGCAGCCGGCCTCTGGGCGGTGTGGCCCGGATCCGGCATGGAGTGGTCGGGCTACTCGGAGTCCCTCTACGTCGCCCTCGCAGCCTGGGCCTGTTACGCCGTCATGCGCCACCACTGGCTCACCGCCGGCATCCTGACCTGCGCCACGGGTCTCACCCGTCCGACGGCCACCGCGCTGATCGCGGCGCTCACCGTCGCGGCGCTGCTGGCCATACACCGGCAACGGCGGGAGGTCCGCCGCTGGGGAGACGCCCCCGGCCCGGACGGGACGAGGCACCGGGTCACGGCGCTGCGCCCACTGGCCGCCGTGGCGATCGCCCCTCTCGGCCTGTTCGGCTACCTCGGCTGGGTGGGACACCGGATGGGCGACTACAACGGGTACTTCAAACTCCAGGAAGGCGCCTGGGCCCACACGTTCGACTACGGAAAACACACCCTCGACGTGTTCACATCCCTCCCGGTGGGCCACTTCGACTACCTCTTCGCCTACCCCTACGAAGACCTCATCGGCGTCGGCACGGTCCTGCTGGCCCTGATCCTCCTGCCCCTGCTGCTCCGGCTCCGCCCGCCCGCGGTCCTCGTCGTCCACACCCTCCTGACGATCGCGCTCGTCCTGGGAAGCCAGCAGATCTTCGGCAACATCTCCCGCTACCTTCTCCCGGCCTTCCCCCTGTTCATCCCATGCGCCGTCGCCATGCGCCGGCTCAGCACGCCGGTGCTGTGCACCGTCCTCGGAATCGCCGCGCTCGCTTCCGGCTCCTACGCGGGGTACGCCCTGTTCGAACTCGGCGTTCCCTAACCGCCGTTCCTACGGCCCCCGGCGGAGATCCGGACCAAGCCCGTTGAAGCAAGGCGCGCACCGAAACGGCCGACACCGGCGCAGGGCATCACGAAGGCGTCGCACCAGTCCCGGCCGATGTCGAGCCCGTCGCGGCTGGACCGGTAGCGGGCGGCGACCTCCAGGCCCGGGAGATGCTCAGGCAGTGTGGGCAGCATGCTCTGCTGGAGTGCCGCGGCGAGCTCGACGCGGGCCTGCTGCAATCGGATGCGTCTGAGTGCCTGGTCTGCCAGGTCGGCCAGAGTACTCATGAGGGCACGTTCGTCCGGGGGCGAGTGGTGCTCGCTGTCGTAGATCACCGCCCAGGCCCCGAGCGGCTGGTCGCCGACCGGACCGAGGGGGCGACACCGCCCCCGCCCCCGGATCAGCGCTCCGAACGCACCGGGTGCTTGCTCATGATCGAGACCCGGTTGAACGCGTTGATGGTGATCGCCACCCAGATCACCGCGGAGATCTGGTCGTCGGTGAGGGTGTCACGGGCGGCCGCCCAGGCGGCCTCCTGCGCGGCGGCGTCGGTCGGCTCGGTCGTAGCCTCCGCCAGCGCGAGAGCCGCGCGTTCCGCGGGAGTGAACAGCTCGGTGTCCCGCCAGGCGGCCAGTACTCCGAGGCGCTGCGCCGTCTCGCCCGCATGCAGGGCGGCCCGGGTGTGCACGTTGAGGCAGTAGGCACAGCCGTTGATCTGCGACACGCGGAGGTTGATCAGCTCCACCACGGTCCGGTCGAGTCCCGCGTCGGCGGCAGTCGCGCGCACCGCTTCCGACGTCTGGACCAGCGCGTGGTACGCCTTCGGGCTCTGCTTGTCGATGAAGATCCGCCGCGTCGCGGATCCTGTCGCGTGGCTGCTCAACCCCGGACTCCGTCCTACTCTGCTCCGAGTATCGTTGTTGAATATGAAACTATCATGGTGACGGAAGGCGGTTCCCGGTGAGCGAAGTCGACGTCCTCTCCCCACGTGACGTACCCCTGGGCGGCCCGCGCGCGATGACCGTGCGGCGCACGCTGCCGCAGCGCGCGCGGACCCTGATCGGAGCCTGGTGCTTCGCCGACCACTACGGTCCCGACGACATAGCCGAGACGGGCGGCATGGACGTCGCCCCGCATCCGCACACCGGACTGCAGACGGTGAGCTGGCTGTTCAGCGGGGAGATCGAGCACCGCGACAGCCTCGGCAGCCACGCATACGTACGGCCCGGCGAGCTGAACCTCATGACGGGCGGCCACGGCATCAGCCACTCGGAGGTGTCCACCCCGGGCACCACGGTCCTGCACGGCGTCCAGCTGTGGGTGGCGCTGCCCGAGGAACACCGGCACGCCGAGCGGGACTTCCAGCACTACGTACCCGAGCCCCTGCGGATCGACGGGGCCGAGATCAGGGTCTTCCTGGGCTCCCTCGCCGGTCGAGAGTCCCCGGTGCGCACCTTCACGCCCCTCCTCGGCGCTGAGATCGTCCTCGAGCCGCGCGCGACGGTCACGTTCGCCGTGGACCCCGGCTTCGAGCACGGGCTGCTCGTCGACCACGGAGACGTCCGCTTGGCGGACACCTTGCTGCGTCCGGCGGAGCTGGGTTACGCCCCGGCCGGAACCGCAGCTCTGACGTTGGTGAACGAGTCCGACGACCCGGCTCGCACCGTACTGCTCGGCGGAACCCCGTTCGAGGAGGAGATCGTCATGTGGTGGAACTTCATCGGCCGTAGCCATGAGGACATCGTCCGCGCCCGGGAGGAGTGGGCGAACGCCTCCGATCGCTTCGGCGCCGTCGAGGGGTACCCGGGAGACCGTCTTCCCGCTCCCGTTCTTCCGCATGCCACCATCGCGCCGCGCGGCAACCCGCCGCGTCACCGACCCACACCCGAAAGGCATCTCATGACCGAGTCTCCCGCCGCTCCGACCGTCGAGCGGAACGACGCCAGGCATCGCTACGAAATCCTGGTCGACGGCAAGCGCGCCGGCCTCACCGCCTATCGCGACCGCGGTGAACAGCGCGTGTTCTTCCACACGGAAGTCGACGACGCCTTCGCCGGGCAGGGCCTGGCCGCGCGGTTGGTCGAGCACGCGCTCACCGACGTGCGCGACCTCGGTATGCGGATAGTTCCCGTGTGCCCCTACGTCGCGAAGTTCCTGAAGAAGCACGACGAGTTCGCCGACATCACCGACCCCGTGACCCCCGAGGTCCTGGCGTGGCTGGACACGGAACTGGGCTGACCCCGCACCTCCCTGCGGTGCCCCGGGCGGGAAACGTCACGAGCACCGGTTCGAAGAGGCCCCGCTCCCCGGCGAAGCCGACACCGCGCAGGCGCCGGTGCGAGGCCGGGGGCGGAAGCCTGCCTTCGTCGAAGCACGGCTGGACGCCCTGGGAGGACGAACTCGGGGAAGCCGCCGCTGTGAACGTGGGGCCTTAGCCGGTGTCCGACGTGGCCGAGGGACAGCGTCAGCTGCCGTTCCGGAGGGTCCAGGTGGACGCGTCCGCGGGCGACGAGTTCGGCTTCCCCGTCGGGATGGACGTCCAGCAGCTTCACGAAGAGGTCGGTGGACGGGCCGGTGGCGGTCAGAGCGAGTTCGAGGGAGACCGGTCCCGCCAAGTCGACCGATTCCGCGGCCGGTTCGGTCTGTCCGCGCCGCCTCGCCCCGGCCGTCGTCTGGCCGGTGATCCGGGCCCAGTCCGGCTCGAAGCACAGGGAACGCACCTCGTGGCCTGTCACGACAAGACCGAACTCACCTCCACCGAGTCGAACGAGACTCCACCGATCAGATACTGACCTCGCAGGAGCACCCGCACACCCGTACACCCGTACACCCGTGAATCTCTTCTCACTCTCGTGGAGTACCGGCTGGCTCGTACGGGACCTGGTGTGCCACCTGATCATCGACGCACAGGACGTCCTGCTCACCCCCGTGCCCCCGCCGAAACGGAACCTACGCGCGACGCCGCGACGTACTGGGACGTCGCCGAAACGCCGCCTACCGGTGACGACCCGCTCGACGCGCTGACCGTCCGCCTGGCCGCCGCGTACGAGGAGCCGCGGCTGCTCAAGTTCCACTTGGACGACGTCGGCTCCGCCGCCGGTCGCTCCGCCGAACTCGTCGGCCCGGGCCTCCGGGTCAGCACCCGCGACGAGGTCCTCACCGCGGGCGACTACCTAACCGCGTACGTCCTGGAGTGGACGCTGCACCACCTCGACCTGGTCGCGCATCTCCCAGGCATGGCGGGACCGCCCGCGCAGGGATTTACTCGGTCACGCGAGATGCTGGAGAAGATCGCCCGGGCCGCGTTCCCCGTGTCGTTGTCCGACAAGGACGCGCTGCTGGTCGGCACCGGCGTGGGTCACCGCTGACGAGGCGTACGGGCAGGTCAAGCAGCTGCGGGCGTGGCTGGAGGGACGCCGATCGCCTAGGTCCGTGGACTTCACTCGTCGTGCTCCCCAACTCCCATGTGCGGCTTGCGTCGCACTTTCGCACGTGATCGACTTCCATGTACGTAATCGGAGGCAAGGGTTCCGCTGTCGCCGGCCGCTCGGGACGGAGGGAAACCCATGTCTGAGGGGAACCACGCCACCGTGGCGGTCACCGGGGTGACCGGGGCGCTGGGCAGCCGGATCGCGGCCCGACTCGCCGACCATGGCGTCCCCCAACTCCTTGTCGGACGCGACCCCGACCGCATGCCCGAACTGCCAGGCGCCCAGCGACGCGGTCCGGCCGCCTACGCCGACGCCTCGGACATGCGCAAGGCGCTCGAAGGCGCGTCGACCCTCATCCTGGTCTCCGGACACCGCACGGGGCGCCGGCTGGAGGAACACGCCACCGCGGTCGAGGCCGCGCTCGCGGTCGGTGTGGACCGGGTCCTGTATGTGTCCCTCGTCGGCGCGGCGCCCACCGCCACCTATGTCAACGCCCGCGACCAGTGGCTGACCGAACAGTTCCTGGCAGGCGCCGGGATCCGCCACACGCTGCTCCGGGCGGGCTTCTACGCGTCGACCCCGGCCGCCCTCGCCAACGAGGAATTCGTCGTGAGCGGCCCCGCGAGCACCGGCCGGGCCGCCTTCGTCACCCACGAGGACATCGCCGACGTGATCACGGCCGTCGCCCTCGACGAAGGTCCCCGCTCCGAGCACGACGGCGCGACCCTCGAGATCACCGGGCCCGAGGCCCTGACCCTCGACGAAGCGGTCACCCGGATCGCCGCGGCCACCGGCCGGCCCTACCGCTTCGAACCCGAGACCCTTGAGGAAGCCTTCGCACGGCGATGGCGACTGGGTATGAGCGGGGAACAGATCGAGACCTGGATCTCGTGGTACCAGGCGATCGAGAGAGGCGAGGTCTCCGCGGTGACCGACGTCGTCCCCCGACTCACCGGCTCACCAGCAACCCCGATCTCGGACGCGGCCTGGTGGCCCGCGCCCAAGACGGCGCGTGGTACCCGCTGAGGACCCCTTCCCGGGCGCGCGCTCTCACTTCCCATGCACCTGTGGGCTCTGGCCTCGCCCCGCCGTGGAACTCCGGCGTCATGGAGGTCCATGTCCGCCAGATCAAGTTGCTCTGGCGGCAGAGAGCTCACAGGTCCCGCCTGTCACGTTCACTCGGCATGCTCGTGGTTGGTGAAGAGGTCGATGAGGCTGTGTGGGGCGTTGTCGTCGAAGCACAGCTTGTGGTTTCGGGCAGCCTCGGTGGCCGCAGCGGCGCTTCGCGGGAAGAGGGCTTCCTCGTACGCGGTGAGCGCGGCCTCGACGTTGTCCGGGTGCGCGGCGATGGCCTTGCCGAGCTCGGCGCCCTCGTACATGGCGAGGTTGGCGCCCTCGCCGGCATCGACCTCATCCTCACCGGAATCACCACCCTCCAAAAGCCGACCGAACCGACGCCGCCGTAACCGGCCCCGAGCAGCCTCGAAACCCATGTTGGTTCCCCGTGGCTGACAGTTCGGGGCCGCGGAAAGGGATGTGCCCCGGCTGACGGAGTGGTTGTTCCCATCGGCTGAGGTCGACACGGACAGGGGTTCAGCCCACCGGCTCGTGCTCGGGTGAGGACGGCGCGCCGGCCCATCGGAGCAGGGCGGCTTCAAGGCCGGTGACGGCGGCGATGCCGGTGGCGTCAGCGGTGTCGGAGGCCCAGACGACCACCCCGTCCGGGCGTACCAACACCCCGGTCGGCGTCGCGTGGTCGTCGGTCACGCTGCTCACTCGCCCGGCCCAGGCCGCGGCAAGCCGGGCGAACGCGCCGTCCGGAGTGCGGTCGAGCAGCAGGAACCCGCCGCCATGACCGTGATCGACCAGACGGGAGCCGTCCCTCAGCCACAGGTCGGGGACGAACCGGCCGACCAGCGGATGGTCGCCAGGCAGGTCGACGCGCTGCGTGACACCGGAGATCTTCTTGACCGCGTAGGTCGTACCCGCCCGAGTGCTCAGCAGATCGGCGACGACCTCCCGGAGCGCGGCCGACTTGGCGTCCCCGCGCAGCACCCCGATCTGGGCCCGCGTCCAGTCCAGCACCCAGACGCCGAGGGGACGGCGCTCGGCGTCGTAGGTGTCGAGCAGCCCTTCGGATGCCCACCCGGCAACCACGGCACCGAGCTTCCACCCGAGGTTCATCGCGTCGCCGACCCCGAGATTGAGCCCCTGACCGCCGAACGGCGGGTGCACGTGCGCGGCGTCGCCGGCCAGAAGCACCCGTCCCGACCGGTAGGCCGCGGCCTGGCGGGTGTTGTCGGTCCAGCGGGTCGGGGTGGCGCGCAGCGCGGTCAGCGTGACGTCGGTCCCCGAGACCCGGCGCAGGCTGGTCTGCAGCTCCTCGAGGGTGACCGGCGCCATGGGGGTCCCCCCGCGCGAGCGAAGCCGGGCGTGGGGGAGGTCGGCGGGAGGACCGTCGAACTCCATGGTGGCCACCCGCCCGGGCTGTGGCCCGCAGCGGTACACCCCCTCGGGCGACCACACCCATCCGTTCGCGAGCTTCTCCGGGTCGGCGATGTCGACGACCGCCTGGTACCCGGTGAGTTCGGGGTCGGTGCCGGGGAAGTCGATGCCCGCGAGGCGGCGTACGGCGCTGTGCCCGCCGTCGCACCCGACCAGCCACCTGGTGCGCACCGGGCCGGCGGTAGTGCCGACGAGCACGCCGTCGCCGGTGTCTTCGAGCGCGGTGACCTCAACCCCGCGACACACCGGTACGCCGAGTCGCGCGACGTGCTCGGCGAGCAGCGCCTCCAGCTCACGCTGCGGCACCATCCGCGCTCCGTCGGCCGCTGTGTGCGCGGCGAAATCGGGATCGGACCAGTCCACGAGGTCGGCGTCGAGGATCATTCCCGCGAAGTGCCCGGTGAACCGCGAGTCGGGCGCTCGCCGATCCTCACCGGGCGTCCGGTCGCCGACCATGCGGGCGAACGATCCCATCCGCTCGAGTATCTCTCGCTGCACCTTTTCGGCGGCGGGCAGCAGGCCGCGACGGTCCAGTGCCTCGGCCGTCGGCATGTTGATCGACTGCGCCTTCATCGCTTCGTCCGGCTCGGGCCGCCGCTCGAGTACCTGCACCGTCGCCCCGGAGAGCGCCAGCTCGGCGGCGAGCACGAGGCCCACCGGCCCGGCTCCGACCACGGTCACGTCCACATTCTGGTTCACATCGATGTTCACGAACAGTGTTCTATTCACGAACGGCGTTCGTGTCAAGTTATAGTGGTCGGGTGAACCCGAGAGAGCGACGCGCGGCGCGCCACCAGCTGCCGAACCCCGAGGCCGAAGCCGCCCCCAGGCCGCGGCGGCGCACGGCCCCGATCACCGTGCCGCAGGTCATCGACACCGCGCTGGGCGTCATCGCCACAGAGGGCTACGAGGCATTGACCATGCGCCGACTGGCCGGGGCGCTCGACACCGGACCCGCCTCGCTCTACGCCCACGTGGTCAACAAGGCCGACCTCGACGAACTGCTCATCGCCCGGCTGTGCGCCGAGCTCGTACTACCCGAGCCAGACCCCGCAGCCTGGCGGGAGCAGATCCGTAGCGTGTGCACGCAGATGCGCGACCAGTACCTGAAATACCCCGGAATCTCCCGCGCCGCGCTCGCCATGGCCCCCACCGACCTCGAGACCGTGCGGGTCAGCGAAGGAATGCTGGCGATCCTGCTCGTCGGCGGCGTGGCCCCGCAGGCCGCCGCCTGGGCCATCGACGCCCTCTTGCTGTACGTGGCCGGGTACTGCCTGGAAATCTCCATCGTGAAGCAGCGCAAGGTCCACAACGAGGCGGACTGGGTCCTCGACACCGACGAGCTCCAGCGCCGACTGACCGCGCTGCCTGCCGAGACCTTCCCTCACACCACCCGCTACGCGGCCGAGCTCACCGCCGGCGAGGGCCACGACCGGTTCGACTTCACCCTCGCCCTGATGATCGACGGCCTCGCACACCGCTAGCCCGACGGCGCCCTCATGCCGCCCAGGCGGCCGAGGGTGGCGCCGCGGTGATCCGCGGATCAGTCGACGGCGGGTCGAACGGGCGGCCGGCCGCCCCGGTCATGGGGTAGTCCGGCGCCTCCCTCTGTCCCTGGAAGTGGCCTACGGGCGCGGCCTGTTGGCAGTTCGTGGTGCTTTGTTCCCATTCTGCTGTGCCGTGCCACGACCAGGCGCCAGTCGGGGGCGGCGCTCGCGAACTCCTGCCGAACCGGCCGCCACTGCTCAGCGTCGGCGGGCGCCGGAAAGGGGATCTGGGGGCAGGAGCGACGACGGACCCGGGCCATGGAATCCTCTTCCAGCAGGACGCGTCGCGCACGATGGCCGGGAGCCGGCCGACGACTTCCCGGACGCGGTCGACGACGCCTTCCAACTCCTCGGTCCGCCTGACACGAATGGGCGCCGACCCGCCGCAGCCGAGTAACCGTGGAGGGGCACCGTCCTCGCCGGTAGGTGTGAGGACGGCTGATCGACGGTGACCGGCACACCTTCGCCGCGCCGTCGGCCGAAGGCCCGACGGGCACGCGACCCACTATTGGGCCGCGTATCGGCCATTCGACATCGGGCATACCCGCCGAGCCGTTCGGAGTCGACGGCTGCCGCGATCGTTCAGCCTGTGGGCATGCCGACGCGCGCGTCCTCGACGGTCCCCCGCAGTCGGGCGAGGATGGTCGCCAGCTGTTCGAGTGACCGCGCCGTCAACGGGTCGGCGAGCCAGGTGCGCAACTCGTTCTCGAAGGTCGGTGTGGCGGCGTCCAGGAGCCGCCGACCCGCCTCCGTCAGGGCGAGCAGCGACGAGCGGCGGTTCTGCGGGTTGGGACGGCGGCTCACCCATCCCGCGGCCTCGAGTCGGTCGACCCCTTTGCTGGTCGCGCCCACGGTGATGGCGACCTCCTGGGCAAGGTCGTTCACCCGACAGTCGTCACGGTCGCCGATGATCCGTAGGAACTCGAACTGGCTGGCGGTCAGGCCGTGTTCGGCCCGCAGTCGCTCGCCGAGGACGTTGTAGAGCCTCGTCTCGTACCGGACGAGGTCAGCGAACACCTGTGCGTGATCGGTCACATGGCACTCCATCTTCTCGGGAAGTATCTTCCTTGGAATATAGTCGGGCTACCGCCCAGCGGGCCATGATCCCGCACTCACCTCGGTACGGAGGACAGCATGAGCAAGGAACAGCGCGCGACAGTCGACGCCCTGCTGCGATCGACGTCGATCGATGCCAGTCGCACACCGGACGAACTGCGCGCGGATTTCGCTGCGATGATGGCCGGCAGTCCATCGCCACTCGGGGTCTCCCTCACCCCGAGTGCCCTCGGTGGCCGCCCGGCACTGGAGATCGCGCCGGAGGCCGAGGCGATCGACGGGACGATCCTCTACTTCCATGGCGGGTCCTGGGTGTTCGGCTCGCCTGCCACGGCCCAGCACATCACCGCGGCGCTCGTGCGGCGAACGGGGGCCCGGGCCGTGTCGCTCGACTACCGGCTCGCACCTGAGCACCCGTTCCCGGCCGCGATCGACGACGGCGTCGCGGCCTACCGCGACCTGCTCGAGCACCGTGTGCCGCCCGAGCGCATCGTGCTGGCCGGGGACTCCGCCGGCGGCGGGCTGAGCATTCTGACCGTGCTCGCCTCGCGTGACGCCGGCCTGCCGCGGCCGGCCGGCGTGGTCGCGTTCTCCCCGGGGCTGGACGCGACCCGCAGCGGCGAGAGCATGACGACCAAGGACGGGATCGACCCGCTGTTCACCCGCCAGTCGCTGCAGCGTCTGGGCGCCCACTACCTGGCGGGCCAGGACCCGCGGCAGCCGCTGCTGAGCCCCGCGGTGCACGCCGACCTCGCCGGGCTGCCGCCACTGCTGCTGCAGGCCGGGTCGAACGAGGTGCTGCTCGACGACTCGACCCGACTGGCGACGCGGGCGGCCGCAGCCGGTGTCGATGTGATCCTCGACGTCACCGCCGACGTGCCACACGTCTTCCAGTCGTTCACCGGATCGCTCGACGAAGCGGACGCGGCACTGGACCGGGCCGGCCGCTTCATACTCGACCGGCTGGCGACCACCCCAGCCGCGCTCTGACGGCCGCACTCCCGGACACCGGGCCGAGTCGGGTCGAATCGGGTGGGGTCGGGTCGGGTGGGGTCGGGTCGGGTCGGACAGCACGGCGGCGGCGATGGGCCGCCACAGCCGGTCGACCTCAAAGAAATGGCCTACGAAGAAATGGCCTACTCGGGCAGTGGGCGGTCGTCAACGACGTGCTTCATGACAAGGGTGGAGGTCAGTCGTTGGACGCCCGGCAGGGTGGCCAGTCGCTGGTCGTACAGCTGCTGGAAGGCCGCCAGGTCGGCGGTTGCGACGCGCAGAAGGTAGTCGGGCTCACCGAACAGGCGCTGTGCCTGGATTACGTGCGGGACGGCGGCCACGGCCTCCTCGAACGCGGAGACGGTGTCACGGTCCTCCCAGCGCAGGGTGGCGAAGACCAGGGCTTCGAAGTGGAGACCGACGGCGGCCGGGTCGACGACCGCGCGGTAGCCGCGAATCGCGCCCTCCCGTTCGAGGTCACGCAGGCGGCGGTGGCAGGGCGAGACGCTCAGCTTCACACGGGCGGCCAGCTCGGTCACCGTCAGACGGCCATCGAGCTGTAGCTCGGTAAGAATCTTCCGGTCCAGGGCATCCATGAGACAGATTCTCCCCCATCTGGTGCGATCAAGGAGAAAAGACGGAAACTCCTTCGGGCAAATCGCGCCTAATCTTCCCTCTCAGGACAAGGAACGTGAGAGGGAACGATCGATGGACACGATGACGGTGGCGGCTTTCCTGGCAGTGGATCTGCTGCTGGTGTTCACCCCGGGCGCGGACTGGGCCTACGCGATCACGGCGGGGCTGCGAGACCGGTCGGTCGTGCCGGCGGTCGCCGGCCTGATAGCCGGATACGCGGGATACACGGTGCTCGCCGTAGCCGGCCTGGTGGTGATCGTGGCGAACTCAGCCACCGTTCTCACCGCGCTGACCGTCGCAGGGGCCGTCTACCTGATGTGGCTCGGCTGGGGTGTCCTGTCGCGGCCGACGGTCCTGGGTGTGTCCACGGAGGCCATGCCCTCCTCGCGCCGGCAGATCATGCTCAAGGGAGCCGGGATCAGCGGCCTGAACCCGAAGGCGCTGCTTCTGTACTTCTCGCTGTTCCCCCAGTTCATCGACCCCGGGGCGGGCTGGCCGGTCGCCGCGCAGACCGGGCTGCTCGGCACGCTCCACATGACCGCCTGTGCCGTGGTCTACGTTGCCGTCGGCGTGCTGGCCCGCACCGTGCTGAGGACCCGGCCTTCGGCGGCCCGGGCAGTCACCCGCGCCTCCGGTGCCATGATGATCGGCATCGGCGGGTTCCTGCTGGTGGAACGCCTGGCCGGCTGACGGATCCGCCCGACCCCGTTCAACACCGTGATGTCCGCCGAAGGAGAGCACATGGATGAGCAGGCGCAGCAGGAACAGGCGAGCCCCGAGGTGCAGGCGCGCATCCGGACGAGTTTCGACCGTCAGGGGCTGATGGGCCTCCTCGGTGCACGGATCACGCAGATCGCGCCGGGCCGGGTGCACATCGTCCTCCCGAGCCGGCCCGAAGTGACGCAGCAGCACGGCTACTTCCATGCCGGCGCCACCAGCGCGATCGCGGACACCTCAGGCGGCTACGCGGCGTTCACGCTGTTCCCGGAGAACACCGACGTGCTCACGGTCGAGTACAAGATCAATCTCCTGGCGCCCGCCGTCGGCGACCACATCGAGGCAGTCGGAACGGTCTTGAAGTCCGGGCGCACCCTGACCGTCTGCCAGTTGGAGGTGTTCGGCGTCCAGAACGGCCGGCGGTCGCTCGTCGCCAACGGCCAGCAGACACTGATCCGCGTGAACGGGCCCGAGCGGTGAGCCCGCAGCCGCTGCCGTCCTGGGTGACCTGGCGGCAAAGGCCGTTTCCCGACGCCAACCTGCTCCTGCTCCACGGACGCCAACCGGCCCTGGTCGACAGCGGATTCGTGGGCCACGCCGAGGACACGGCCGCCTGGGCCCGCGCCCACGCCGGTGACGTCGACCTGGTCGTGAACACCCATTGGCACTCCGATCATGTCGGTGGCAACGCCCTCCTGCAGGCGGGTGGCACCGGCATCGCCGCAGGCGCCCCGGAGGCGGACGCCGTCGCCCGCAGGGACCCGGGCTGCTGCGCTGCGGAATACCTCGACCAGCCCGTAGGCCCGTACACCGTCGACATGGCGCTCGACGACGGTCAGGTCCTCCGTCTCGGTGATGCCGACTGGGAAGTGGTCCGCACCCCCGGGCACACGCCCGGACACCTCGCGCTGTGGCAGCCGGAGGAGCGGCTCCTCGTGGTCGGGGACGCGCTGTCGGACTACGACGTCGGCTGGGTGAACCTCGCCCTCGACGGGCTCGACGCGACCGCCACCGCTCTCGCCTCTCTGAAGCGGATGGCCGACCTCGCCCCGCGCGTGCTGCTCCCCTCACACGGGCCGATCCCCGCCGACCCCGGTGCGGCCTTCGTCACCGCGCTGCGTCGCGCACGGCGTCTCGTCGACGACCCCGACGGCGCCATCTGGTACGGCGCCCGGCGGATCTTCGCCTTCGCCCTCATGATCCGCGGCGGGATCCGCACCGACGAGGTCGAGCCGTACCTGCACGCGCGGGCCTGGCTGACCGACGCCGCGCGCCTTCTGGGCCTCACGCCCGAGGCACTCGCCGCCGAGCTCATCGCCATGATGTTCCGCAGCGGCGCCGTCGTCCTTCGCGACGGGCGCCTGTACGCCGCCGCCGAGCACACCCCTGTCGAGGCGGAGACGCTGCGCGTGCCGTACCCGCGTGCGTGGCCGAAGACGGCGCCGCGCTGACTCGCGGCGGCGATCTCGCCGGGCACCATCTCGATCAGCACGGCGAACGCGCCTGCCGCCTCAGGTGCCCTCGCGGCGGAGACCAACCGCTGCGCGTCCTCACCGCGCCCCTGCACCCGGTAGCCACCGAGATCGGTGCTCCGCCTGCGGGGTGAATGCGATGTGCGCCAACACCCGGATTCGCCGCCCCAGCCCGCACGCGCCGTCAGCGGAGAGCGTCCGAAAGGCGGGTGAAGCTGTGGCCGGTGGCCAGGAGCTGGGGGACGGCGGCGGTGATGCCTCGGGCAGTGCCGCCCCGGGGGTGGTTCATGTGGCAGATGACGATGGATCCGCCGGGGGCGGCGGCGACGGTGGTGCGGACCTGCTCGGGGGTGAAGGTGGCGCCGCCGTCACCGTTGACCGAGAAGCTGACGAAGCGTTCTCCCAGGGCGGTGACGATCCGTGCCGCGACGTCGTCGCAGTAGGCGGTGCCGGAGCGGAAGAAACGTGGTGGCGTGCCCAGCAGCCGGGTGAGCTTGGTCTGGTTGCCGGAGATCTCGTCGTACACCTCGGCGGCGCTGCGGGTGCCGGGGATGCCGTAGGCGGAGCGGCCCGTGACCGAAAGCGGGCGGTGGCGGGTGCCGTGGTTGGCGATCTCGAACAGCGGCTCGGCGGCGAGCCGGCGGAAGACGGCGGGGTTGGCGTCGATCCAGCGGGAGTTGATGAACAAGGTCGCCGGTATCTCCCGTCTACGCAGGAAGTCGATCAACGCACGGTCGTAGCCGCTGCCGCCCGGGCCGCCGCAGGCGTCGAAGGTCAGCGCGATCACGCGTTCGGCGGTGGGCAGCGCGTGGACCACGGAGGGTGCGTCGAAGCCCCAGGTATGCGGCACCGCGTGCCCGTAGCGGGCCACGATGTCGGCGCGGGTGACGGCGCGTGACGCGCTGGGCGCGCCGGCCGACGGGCTGGGGCCCGGGGTGCTCGTGCTGGTTGCGATCGCCGCGGATGTGGAGGGCGAACCGGTGACGGAAGCGCTGCGGTCGACCGTGCTCCGGGGGCCCGCGCAGCCGGCGACCGCGCCGCCCGCCATGGCAGCCAGCACTGCCCGGCGACTGGGTGTCATCCGTTCCCCTTGTTCGAAGATCCTTGACGGGACACCCCGCTACGGGAACCGTACGCGGCGAAAGAGACATGATCAGTAAGAGGGCGGCAAGGGTTCGCCAACAATCCCTTGTGGATCATTTGCCGCCGTGCTGGTCCTTCTCCTTGGCCGCTGCGCGGGTCTCCTTGGCCGCTGCGCGGGTCTCCTCGGCCGCTGCCTCCTCGGCGCGGCGCAACTCCTGGTATCGATCCCACAGTTCGGGCCGGGAATCGTCCATGTACCAGGCACGCAGGAAGAGTTCGAGGAAGGCGCTCTCCGACTCGTCACCGCCGCGGCGGTACAGTTCCGGGTCCGACTCGACCAGCGCGGCCACCGGCCGCCAGCCGTCCGGGTTCTCGGCCACGGTCACCCGGAAGATGCCACGACCGGTCCAACTGCGATGCAGCGTCAGCTGGTCGCCCTCCACGTACGCGTCCCACTTCTCGTCCATGCTCAGCGCCCGCACACCGTGCCGGACACGCTGCCACTGCCCCGGGGTCCACACCAGCTCCGGCACCGGGACCGGCTCGGGGCGGCGCAGCGGCGTCACGTCGCGGCCCAGCCCGGCGCGGCTGAGGTCCTCACCCGGTTCGCCCTCGCGCACCCACTCCGGCAGCGCCTCCGACGCAGCCCGCCACGTGGCAGGTATCCCCGCCGTGCCCACCCGAGCGGCGACAATTCCGCCGACGATCGCACAGGTGGTGTCGACGTCCCCGCCCACCGACGCGCACGCCCACAACGCCTCCTCGAAGTCCTCCAGGTGCCGGGCCGCGCACCACAGGGCGAAGGGCACCGTGTCCGCCGCGCTCACCCGCCGCCCGTTGCCCAACCGGTGCGCCGCGTACTCGGCGTGCGGCTGGCCCAGCAGCTCCCGCGCCTCGGCCACCCCCGAACGGACCCGCCCCTCCGGTGTCAGCTCCTCCACCGCCGCCAGCAACTGTGCTCCGGTCACCGGCCGAGCGCGCCCGCGGGCGGCGCACGCGGCTCCCACCGCCACGGCGACCGCCCCGGCCACCGCCTCCGCATGGGTGTGCGTCACCCGCGCCGACCGCCCGGCCTGCGCGGCTGCCTCGGCCAGATCCACGGCGAACCAAGCGCCCAGAGGCGCCACCCGCATCGCGGCCCCATTGCCCCACGACCCCTGGCCGTCGAAGAGTTCCGCGGCCAGCTCCTGCCACCTGCCGCCCTCGCGTACCAGGCGCAGCAGCCGGTTCATCGCCGGACCGTAGCCGCGGTCGAAGTCGTGCCTGCGGGCGAAACCGTGCGCCAGTTCAGGCTGGTCCACGCTGCCGCGCCGGCGCAGCACGTCGAAGACCGAGCAGGCCATTTCCGTGTCGTCCGTCCATGGCCACTCCGCGGCAGGCAATCGCCGCTCCCGCAGGCCGGGGAGATTGTCCGGTACGAAGAACTGGGCGCCGAAGGCGTCACCCACCGCCAAGCCGCGCAGGGCGTCGCGGGCGGCACAGCGGTGATCGAAGGAAGGGTTGACGGAAGGATCGAGGAAGGGGAACTCAGCAGGCATCTCCCACATCCTGCCAAGCCCGCCTGCCGCGGCGCCACGACAATTGCCGGGCGGTGACTGCCTCGCGGGCCTGAGCAACTGCCGACCGGGCGCCCTCCCGGCGAGCGGCCGGGAGCGTGACGGATGGGAGTTCTGGGCATGGTGCGTTGGGGGAACAGACCCGGTGCGCGGAGAGTCAGACTTGCCTCGGCCTCTGGTCCTAAGGTGGCTTTCCCACTCCGCCCAGGAGAGTTCCCTCCGGTCCGGACAACCGGTCCGGACAACCGTGTTCCCGTCAGATCCCTGACAGGGAGCGCCGAACAACGGAGCGCGCATGGCCTACGAGGCAATGGGAGATGACGTCTACCAGCCGGACGGTTCGGAGGTACAGGACGACGCCGGATTGCTGGACGTCTCGGACACCCTCGACGACCGCGGCATCGACGAGGCTCTCGACGAGGGCTACTCACCCCCGGAGAAGCCTTGGGGCGTGGAGCACACCGGCGTCACGGCGGCGGAGCGGCAACGAGGGGAGAGCTTGGACGAGCGGCTTGCCGAGGAGGTGCCGGATATCGCCGGCCAGATCGGCGACGGCATCGGTGACCTTTGGGAGGGTGACGGGGAACTCATCGACGACGAGGTCGGAGACCTGCGGGCCGGCCGCCTCATCGCCCCGGACGAGGGCGCTCACGAGGACACCGAGAAGGACCTGATTGCTTACGACGTCGGCGTCGACGGGGCGGGCGCATCGGCTGAGGAAGCCGCGATGCACGTGATCCCCGACTCCGAGTCTTTCTAGCTTGCCTGGTTCGCCCCCACCGGCGCGAAGAGACTGGTCAACCAGGCCCGGTCCCCCGGCCGGACGATCTCACCGACGCGCCGAGCCTGTTGGTGGACGCGAAGCTACTCCGGCCTGTGGTCCGCTACACGCGGGCGGCGCCCGGACCGTCCCTCTGTATCGGCCGGCAGGGAGCCTGCCCGAGAACGGGCAGGTTCCCTGCCGGGGTGAACCCTCTGCATTCCGCCGACGCGCAGCGGCCCTCAGCGGTGGAAGGCGCCGCCGAAGCGTGCGCCGGAGACGGGCGCGGCCAGGGTGCGCGGTCCGAAGCTCAGCGACCTGGTCGCGGTGACACCGGATGCGGTGCCGGGGAAGACCCATACGGCTCCCGAGCCGCTGTTCTCCTCCGGTGCCGAGACGGCGACGTGCCCTCCGACGACGGCGGTGCGGCTGCCGAACCGGTCACCGTTCTCGGCCGTACCGGGCACCCCGGCCGTGTTCTGGCTGAAGACCTGGACCCTGGTGCCGGAAAGACCCGTCGCGCTGCCCCTGAGGACGGCGAAGGTGCCCGCGTCGGTCCGGCCGGCCAGGTCCTCGCCGGGGACACCGGTGACAACGTCGGCGTAACCGTCGCCGGTGATGTCGCCGACGGAGACGTCGGTGCCGAAGCGGTCGCCGCTCTCCCCCGCCCCGGGGACTCCTGGGGTGTTCTGGCCGATCAGTGTGGCCCGCGCCGCGAACCCGTTCGCCGTGCCGCGCACCACGCCCACGAGACCGCCCCCTGCCGCCGTGCTGCGGCCGAAGACGACGTCTGACCGGCCGTCGGCGTCGATGTCACCGATGGCGATGCTGTCCGCGGACACGGAGTCGGGGTAGGCGATGAACGGCCCTGCCACCAGACCGTTCTCAGTCCCCTTCAGCAGTTGCAGACGGGGCGGCGGGATCGTCCCCCCGTCGTCCGAGTCCCACGAACCGCTGCTGACCACCAGGTCGGTGGTGCCGTCGCCGTCCACATCGCCCGCTTCCATGGCGTAGACACGGACGTCCAGGTCGACGAGGGGGCCGGTGCGGGCCGCCACACCGCTCCGGCTGATGGGCCCGTACCGCATCTGATAGGCCGTCGCCAGGTCCAGGTGCCCGTCCCCGTCGAAGTCACCGGCCCGGGTCTCCGCCCGACCCTGTCCGACCGTGGTGGCGGTGGCGAGCCCGCCTGCCCCTCCCCACACGACGGTCTGCAGCCCGACGTCACGCGCGCTGCCTATGTCCTCGCCCGGGGCTCCGACCACCAGGTCGGTGAATCCGTCACCGTCCAGGTCGGCCGCCGTGAGCTGGCCGCCGAAGTGGTCACCCGCCTCCGCCGTGCCGGGTATGCCGTAGCGGTCCTGGCTGATCACCTGGCGCTTGACACCGTTGGGGCCCTCGGCCATGCCGTAGACGACTGCGAAATATCCGGCGCCCGCCCTGCCGTTGACAGTGCCGCCGGGGGCGGCGATCGCGACATCGGTGTATCCGTCACCGTCGAAGTCGGCACGCACGGACGCGGCGGCATCTGTGGTGAGGGCACCCGCAGAAGCGTCTTCGGCAGAGGACACCGCAGGGGCCGCCCCCGTCACGGCCATGACGGCGGCGACAGCGACGGCGGACACGTGGAATCTCCGGGAGGACATGGCAAACCCCTAGGATGGAGGGCAGTTGGCCGCGCTGCTCACGCGCACGGCAACCACCAAGACCCGCGTAGGGCGCCAACGGTTGTACGCCGTCCCTTCACCTGGGGTTCACCCCGAACAGTCCGCGAATATCCCGGGCCCCACCGCCTCCAGGGTCTCCATCGGATGCGTCAGGCTCCGCGGTGCCTACCAGGCAGGACACAGCGAGGCCACATGGGGTACTGAGGCGGCAAGGAGCGCAGAAATAGACTGCAGGTGACTGTCTGCGCCCGCTGTACGCAGCAAGAAGCCGGTGTCGTCGAGCCGTATCCCTCTGCAGGAGATCCTCATGGACTACTTCGACCTCGGGACCTTGACCCGGCCCGTGTCGACCCGCTCGCCCGAAGCACAGTGCTGGTTCGACCGCGGGCTGGTGTGGAGTTACTCGTTCAACCACGAAGAGGCGGTCACCTGCTTCGAATCGGCGGCGGCCGCGGATCCCGACTGCGCCATGGCGTACTGGGGTGTCGCATACGCCCTGGGCCCCAACTACAACAAGCCTTGGGAGTTCTTCGACGACGTCGATCTGCGGCACACGGTGGAACGGACGCACGCCGCCGTCGAACGGGCTCACGCGCTGTGCGGCAGGGCCACGCCGATCGAGCGCGCGCTCATCGAGGCCCTGCGCGAGCGCTATCCCGCCTCGCGCGCCGTCAAGGACTGCTCCGTCTGGAACGAGCCGTACGCCGAGGCCATGCGTGGCGTGTACGAACTCGCGCCCGACGACCCAGATGTCGCCACGCTCTACGCGGACGCGCTGATGAACCTCACCCCGTGGCAGCTGTGGGACCTGCGCACGGGCGAGCCCGCCCCCGGTGCGCGCACGCTGGAGGCGAAGGCCGTCCTCGACCGCGCGTTGCTGACCGAGACCGGCGCCGGTCACCCGGGCATCCTGCACATGTACATCCATCTGATGGAGATGTCGCCGACGCCGGAGGAAGCCCTCACCGTGGCCGACCGGCTGCCGGGGCTGGTACCGGACGCGGGGCACCTGGAGCACATGCCCTCCCACCTCGACGTGCTGTGCGGGGACTACCGGCGGGTCGTGTCGGCCAACAGTGCCGCGATCAAGGCCGACGAGAAGTACCTGCGACGGGCCGGCGCGATGAACTTCTACACGCTGTACCGCTCGCACAACTATCACTTCAGGATCTACGGCGCGATGTTCCTCGGCCAGTCCAGGACGGCGCTGGAGACTGCCGCGCAGCTCGAGGCGTCCATCCCCGAGGATCTACGTGTGGAGAGCCCGCCCATGGCCGACTGGCTGGAGGGGTTCCTCGCCATGCGGGTGCACGTACTGATCCGGTTCGGCCGGTGGGAGGAGATCCTCACACTGCCGATGCCCTCCGACCCGCAGTTGTACTGCGTCACCACGGCGATGCTGCACTACGCGCGCGGCGTGGCGTACTCCGCGACCGGGGCGACCACCGAGGCCGAGACCGAACGAGAGCTGTTCCGCCGCGCGGTCGCACGGGTTCCCGAGACGCGGACGCTGTTCAACAACACCTGCCGGGACGTCCTGGTCATCGCCGCCGCCATGCTCGACGGCGAACTCGAGTACCGCAGGGGCGAGTACGACCTCGCGTTCGCCTCCCTGCAGCGCTCCATCGAACTCGACGACCATCTGCCCTATGACGAACCGTGGGGCTGGATGCAGCCGACCCGTCACGCCTACGGGGCGCTCCTGCTCGAACAGGGCCGAGTCGAGGAGGCCGAGGCCGTCTACCGGGCCGACCTCGGACTCGACGACACCCTGCCCAGGTCCTCACAACATCCCGGAAACGTCTGGGCACTCCACGGCTTCCACGAATGCCTCGTACGGCTCGGCAAGACGGGGGAAGCCCGCATCATCGCCCAGCAACTCACCATGACCACCGCGCTCGCGGACGTTCCCATCGAGGCGTCGTGCTTCTGCCGACTCGACACCGCGGGCCCGACGAGCCGCTGCTGCTCCGAACGTCAAGGTGGCAATGGCTCGGCGACAAGCCTCTTTCGGTGAGAGAGGGCCACGCTCCGACCGACCCGATGCGCGCCCGTCGGGCGGCAGTGTCACCGGACGCGGCAGCCCGTCAGTCGCCCGTGTCGTTCCCCAGCGCCACCACGAAATGCCCGAGGTCCTGACGGTGCGAACTGGCCTGCCACACCGCCCAGGTCCGACGCACCAGAGGGCTGCCTGCCAGGGGCTGCCACACGACGTTCTCGGGCAAGGGGTGGAACCAGTGCGGCGGGGCCAGGGCGAAGGCTGTCCCGTCGCTCACCGCCGCCAGCTTCACTTCGGCGAGCAGCGTCTGCCCTCCCACGGCGGAGGCCTCGATGTCGATGCCGTGTCCGCGCAGTACGGCGGTGACCTCGTCGTACCAGACGGGGCTTCCCAAGCGGGGGAAGCCGACCCAGTGGAGCCCGGCGAGGGATTCGAGCCGTACACCTTCCGGGCCGGACAGTTCGGCGGCCCGCTCGGCAGCGAGCAGCACGCCCAGCCGCTCCTCCATGACCCTGATCGCGTCCAGGTCACCCCCGGACGGGCGCTCGCGCAGCAGGCCGATGTCGAGTTCCCCGGTGCGCAGGGCCACCACCTGGTCCGCGGTGGACTGGGCATGGCGCTCGAGGGCCTCACCGCGGCCGACCTCGCGTACGGAAGCGGGGACGGGGCGTGACCGCCGCCGACCGCTGGATCGGTGCACTGCGCGATTCGTCCAAGCGGCTGGGGCACGCTGTCGCGGACCTGCCGCCCGACCGTCTCGGCGAGGCCTCGTTCGCCGAGGGCTGGACCATCGGCCAGGTGCTGTCCCACCTGGGCAGCGGCGCGGAGATCTCCACCGCGCTCGTGCGACGGGGCCTCAAGGGCGACGAACGGGGCCCAATCCGCGAGGAGCTGCTGCCGGTGTGGGAGCGCTGGGACGCGATGTCCCCCGTCGAACAGCGCGCCGCGTGGCGGGAGGCCGACGAACGCCATCTGGCGCTTCTGGACTCGGTCGACCCCGGGCAGCACACATCCCTGCGCGTCCCGTACTTCGCCGGCCTGCTCGATCTGGCGTCATACGCCGGCTAACGGCTGTCCGAGCAGGCCGTACATGCCTGGGACGTCATGGTCGCGCTGGACGAGCGGGCGGTGCTCGCCACAGCCGACGTGGCGCTGCTCTGGGAGCGGATCGATCTGGTGGCCACCCGCTTCCGCAACGCCGACGCCCTGGCCCGCCTCGCACCGCAGCGCGTCCAGGTGCAGCTCACCGACCCCCGGCAAACGCTGCTCCTCGGCATCGACACCGAAGTCCACCTCTACCCGACCCCTCCCACCGACCCCACCGCCCTCCTGACCGGCCCCGCGGAGTCGGCACTGCGGCTCGTCCACGGCCGCAACCGCCCTCAGGACCCCCTGACCGCCACCGGCTCGATCACCCGCGGCGACCTGCGGACGCTCTTCCCCGGTTTCTGACCGGCCTCCGACGCCTCCGATCTGCCGCAGCCGTCACCGCCCACAGCGGAGCTTGCGATCCGCCACGCCCCGCCGGCCGTGAGCCGAGCGGATCGTCACGTCCCGAGGAACGATGGCATCATGAACACTTCACCCGAAATCACCCCAGAAGCCACCGTGAGAGACACCGCAGAAGACACCGCGGAAGACACCTACGACGTGATCGTGCTCGGGGCCGGCCCGGTCGGCCAGAACGCCGCCGACCATGCCCGCGCGGCCGGGCTGACCGTCGCCGTGGTCGAGCGTGAACTGGTCGGCGGGGAATGCTCGTACTGGGCCTGCGTGCCCAGCAAGGCACTGCTGCGGCCGGTCATCGCCGTCTCGGACGCGCGCCGGGTCGACGGTGCCCGCCAGGCGGTCACCGGACGGCTCGACACGGCCAGGGTCTTCGCCCGACGCGATCACTACGTCACCGACTGGGACGATTCCGGGCAGGCCGACTGGGTCAAGTCCATCGGCGCCGACCTGTTCCGCGGGCAGGGCCGGATCGACGGACCGCGCCGGGTGACCGTCACCTCCTCCGACGGCGGGCGCCGCACCCTCGACGCCCGGCACGCGGTCGCCATCGCCACCGGCAGCCGCCCCGTACTTCCCGACGTACCAGGCATCGAGGAAGCCCGCCCCTGGACCAACCGCGAGGGCACCGACTCCAGCCATGTGCCCGGCCGGCTCGCCATCGTCGGCGGCGGCGGAGTGGGCGTGGAAATGGCCACCCTGTGGCAGGGCCTCGGCGCCCAGGTCACCCTGCTGGCCCGCCGCGCGCTGCTGCCCCGGATGGAGCCCTTCGTCGGCGACGTGGTCACCCAGGGGCTCACCGAGGCAGGCGCGGACGTGCGCATCGGCGTCTCGGTGACCGGGCTGAGCCGCCCCGACCCGGCGGGCCCCGTCACTCTGAGCCTCGACGACGGGAGCCGGATGGACGCCGATGAGGTCATGTTCGCCACCGGTCGGGCGCCGCGCACCGACGACATCGGCCTGGAGACCGTGGGCCTGACCCCCGGATCCTGGCTCGATGTCGACGAGACCTGTCTGGTCCGAGGAATGGAGGGCACCTGGCTCTACGCCCTCGGTGACGTCAACCACCGCGCTCTGCTCACCCACCAGGGCAAGTACCAGGCGCGGACGGCGGGCGACGCGATCGGCGCCCGCGCCAAGGGGCTGCCGCTCGACAACGGACCCTGGGGCGACCACGCCACCACCGCCGACCAGCACGCCGTGCCACAGGTCTTCTTCTCCGACCCCGAGGCCGCTGCCGTGGGCCTGTCCGCCGAACAGGCCACCAGGGCCGGCCACCGCATCTCCGTGGTCGACGTGGACTTCGCCCAGGTCCAGGGGGCGAACCTGTACGCCGACGGCTACCAGGGCCAGGCCCGCATGGTCGTCGACCTCGACCGCCAGATCCTCCTCGGGGTGACCTTCGCCGGCCCCGGCGTCAGCGAACTGCTGCACTCCGCGACCGTGGCCGTCGCGGGCGAGATCCCCCTCAAGCGACTGCGGCACGCCGTCGCCTGCTTCCCCACCGTCAGCGAAATCTGGTTGTTCATGCTCAAGGCGTACAAGAGCCGGCCAGGGCGCTGACCGGGATCGTTCGAAGGGCAGGCGACGTGCTCAGCCGGTGACTCATGGAGTGTCCAGGGATCGGGCGAAGTCGGCGAGCGTGCGGAAGTCGTCCTCGCGCAGACCGATTCGCGGGTTGACGTGGTACAGAAGTCCAGGCCCGCGGTGGTGGGCGGTCACGTATGCCTGGTCCAGATCGCTCTGTTCGTCGTCCACCCAGGCGAAGGGACGGCCGTCGGCGTAGTCCACCAGGGGACCGGTCTTCCAGTGGACCCCGTCGGGCCGGTACTGGAACAGTGCGTCGCCGAAGTCGACGAAGGGGAGTTCGGGAAGGCCGAGCACCGGAGCGATCCACCGGTTGGCGTCGTCCATCCATGTGGTGGCCCAGCACAGCTCGTAGCCGAGTTGGAGCAGGGATCGCCCGTGCTCTGGGTTGAGCCAGACCCGCAGGGATCGCCGCCGGGCCGAGAGTCCTCTGTGTTCGTCAGGAGTTCCGCTGTCCAGGGGAACTCTGAGTGTGGTGTAGCCGTCGGGGCGCTTCTGCGCCTTGGCCGCATAGGGGTTGAGCGGCCCGTCCACGTCGAGGAACAGCAGTGGTCGGTTCACGATCTCCCCCGTCTTGCTCGACGTCGGCTGTGCCGTGGAAGCGTAGCCGCAGCGATCGTCTCGGCGTCGGGCTGGTCCGATGTGATGATCAGGGCGTGGTGGGCAGGTGCTGCTGGTCACGGCGTACTGGCGCATGAACCTGACGCTGCGCCGGCTTGCCCCGCTGAGCATGCCGCAGACACGGGGCTCGGCGCGGACGGTCACGGCCCCGTCGGGCTCGGTCCGGATCGGCCGGCGCCAACGGCCTGTCGTCGATGTCGACCCCGCTGCGCTCGATCCCGGGTGGTGGCTCGGGGTGAACGGCAGCCCGCCACCGCAGCATCTCTCCCCCGCTCGCTCGCCATGCGAATGCCGAAGGCCGCTCGTGTCCACGGGCGGGGTCCGGGTCACGAAAGTCTTTCGTAACCGAGGCATTTCCCCTCCTTGTCCCGGGCGTGAAGGACATGTCAGTGTCCCGATCCAGCAGGCAGGCCGCCCAGGCGGGAAACCCGAAAGCCTTTCGTAATGCTTTCCGATCTGCCTGACGCACCCACGGCGTGCAGAGAGATGAGGCAGAACATGCGCGGATTCCGGAACATCAGAGCCAGGCGCGTCGTCGCGACCGCCGTCACCGTCGCGGTGGCCATAGGCCTCGCCGCGTGCGGGACTTCGGGGCCGTCCACGACGACGTCGGCGAAGGGTCTGACGATGTGGGCGCTGAACGACCAGACGATCCTGAAGGAGTCCGTCGACGCCTACAACAAGGACCATCCCGACGAGAAGATCACGCTGCGGCTGTACGCGAACGACGACTACAAGCAGAAGCTGCGGGTGGCCTTCGGCGCGAACCAGGCGCCGGACCTCTTCTTCAACTGGGGCGGCGGCGCGCTGGACGACTACGTCAAGGCGGGCAAGGTCGACGCGCTGACGGCGGCGCAGGTGAAGACGGACCGGTTCACGCCGAGCGTGATGCAGAGCGCCACGTTCGACGGCAAGGTCTACGGCGTACCCGCCAACGGCCTCGCCCCGGTCGTCCTCTACTACAACAAGAAGGTGCTCAAAAGCGCGGGCGTGGAGCCGCCGAAGACGTACGACGAGCTGATGACGGCCGTGGGGAAGCTGAAGGTCGACGGAGTGATTCCACTGTCCCTCGCGGCGAACTCCAAGTGGCCCACGCTGATGTACCTGGAGTACCTGCTCGACCGCACGGGCGGGGCCCGGGCGTTCTCGAAGATCGCTTCCGGTGACGCCACGGCGTGGACGGATCCGACGGTCACCAAGGCCAATCAGTACCTCCAGGACCTGGCCAAGGCCGGCGCGTTCGGGAACAACGCCTCCTCCGTGAACTACGACCAGGGCGCCTCCACGGCCCTGCTCTACACCGGCAAGGCCGGCATGGAGGTGATGGGCACCTGGGAGTACGCCAACCTCGTCAAGGCCGCACCTGACTTCGTCAAGAAGGACCTGGGCTATGTCGCCTTCCCGGCGCTGACCGGCGGCGCGGGCAACGCGAAGAGCATCGTCGGCAACCCCTCGAACTTCCTGTCGCTGAACGCGTCGAGCGGGCACAAGTCCGCGGCCATCACGTACCTGAAGAAGTACGTCCTCGACGACTCCCAGGTCGACGCCTACCTCGCGGCGGGCAGCGTGCCGCCGGTCAACGGCCTGGAGTCGAAGCTGGCGGCGACGAAGTCGCCCGACAAGGCGTGGCTGACGTTCGTCTACGACCTGGTGCAGAACGCCCCGAGCTTCCAGCTCTCCTGGGACCAGGCCCTGCCCTCGGACCAGGCCGACCCGCTCCTGACCAACGTCGACAAATCGTTCCTGCGGCAGATCGAGCCCGAGCAGTTCGGCGCGAACATGAGCAAGGCGGGCTCGTAGTGGCCACCACGCTCCGCACCCCTCGTACGACCCGTACGACCCGTACGACCGGCCGTGACGGGCGCCGCTTCAGTGGCGCTCTGATGGCGGCCCCCGCCCTGCTCCTCTTCGGTCTGTTCGGTCTGGTCCCCCTCGTGGGCGTGGTGGCGCTCGGCTTCGCCCGCTGGGACGGCCTGGGCTCCATCGGCTGGGCCGGCGCCGCCAACTGGAGTTCCGTCCTGACCGACGGCGCAACCTGGCAGGCTCTGTGGCTCACCGTCAAGGTGATGGTGATCAGCTGGCTGGTCCAGACGCCCCTCGCGCTCGCGCTCGGTGTCTTCCAGTCCCCGAACGGACGCCTGCGCTCGCTGTTCGCGGTGCTCTGGTTCCTGCCCCTGCTGCTGTCGGCAGTGGCGATCGGACTGACCTGGCAGGCCCTGCTCGACCCGTCGTTCGGCATCGGTGCCACGCCCGGGCTGCACTGGCTGGCGAGGCCGCTGCTCGGCTCGCCGGACCTCGCGCTGTATACGGTGATCTTCGTGATCGCCTGGCAGTTCGTGCCGTTCCACGCACTGCTCTACCAGGCCGGGACACGCCAGATCCCGACCGCGCTGTACGAGGCCGCCGCGATCGACGGCGCCGGTCCCGCGACCCGGTTCCTGCGCATCACGCTGCCGCAGCTGAAGTACACGATGGTCACCTCCAGCACGCTGATGCTGGTGGGCTCGCTGACGTACTTCGACCTGATCTTCGTGCTGTCCGGCGGCACCGGCGGTCCCGGCACCGCTACCCGCGTGCTGCCGCTGGCCATGTACATCACGGGTTTCCAGGCGCACGACATGGGCCGGGCCAGCGCGGTCGCCACCCTCCTGGTGGCGTTCGGCCTCGGTCTGTCGCTGCTGACCACACGCCTGTCCGGGTTCACCCGGATGGACAGCCAACAGGAGGGCCTGTGAGCACCACCCTGACACCGACCGAGACAGGTGTCGGCAAGGACAACAGGGCAGACACCGCCGGGCGTTCGGCCCCGGCGCGACGGGCTCCTCGGCCGCACCTGGTGGCCAAGACCCTGCGCCGTGCGCTGACCGGCGGCGCCGCGCTGCTGTGGACGGCGCTGGTCGTCGTGCCGATCTACTGGCTCGTCGTGACCAGTCTGCGCAGCGGTACGGACTTCACCACCGCGAGTCCGCTGGCCCCACCCGGCCACCCCACCCTGGCGAACTACCGAACCGTCCTGCACGGCGACTTCGCGACCTATCTGCTCAACAGCGCCGTCGTCACCGTGGCGACGGTCGTGTTCACCGTGGTCGCCGCCCTGATGGCCGCGTTCGCGATCGTCCGCAACTCCGGCAGCCGCTGGTCGCGTATGACGTTCCGGCTGTTTCTGCTGGGCCTGGCGATCCCGTTGCAGGCGGTCATCATCCCGGTGTACCTGCTGATCATCCGGATGCAGCTGTACGACAGCCTGGCGGCGATCGTGCTGCCGTCGGTGGCGTTCGCGCTGCCCATCACCGTGATGATCCTGGTGAGCTTCCTGCGGGACGTGCCCCGTTCTCTGTTCGAGGCGATGGTCGTCGACGGCGCGGGCGACTGGCGGATGCTGGTGTCGCTCGCGGCACCGCTGGCCCGCCCGGCGCTGGTGACGGTCGCCGTGTACGACGGCCTCCAGGTCTGGAACGGTTTCCTCTTCCCGCTGATCCTCACCCAGAGCGGCGACAAGGCGGTGCTGCCGCTCGCCCTGACGCTCTACCGGGGCCAGTTCGGCATCGACGTTCCGGCGACCATGGCCGCGGTGGTGCTCTCCACGCTGCCCATGCTGGTGGTGTTCGTGCTCGCCCGGCGCCGGCTCGTCGCCGGCCTCACCGCCGGATTCTCCAAGTAGCGGGCCCTCGCCCGCCTCCCCACCATCGTCTCAGCAACGCGTCCCGCGACGGCGGCCGGGTTGGCATGCCCGGCCGCCGCGACGCGTTCCCCGTACCACCCCGAGGAGTCGTGAATGACGACCACCATGCCGGACCACGGCGGCCTCCCGCACCCGGGAGACAGCAGCGGGCCCGACCGCCCCTGGACCGACCCCGCACTGCCGGTCGACGAGCGCGTCGAGACCCTGCTCACCCGGCTCACCCTGCCCGAGAAGGTCGCGCAGCTGAGCAGCACCTGGGAGGACATCGAGGCGGACGGTCCCGAAGTCGCTCCGGGCAGCAACCACTTCGGTCGGGTCGGCGACCTCGACGAGACCGCCCGGCACGGCCTGGGCCAGCTCACTCGCCCCTACGGCACACTCCCCCGGCCCGCCCTGGAACACGCCCGACTGCTGGCCGGGCGCCAGCGGCAGGTCATGGCGCAGAGCCGGTTCGGTATCCCGGCCATGGCCCACGACGAGTGCCTGACCGGCTTCACCGCCTACGGCGCCACGATCTACCCCACCTCTCTGGGCATGGCGGCCACCTTCGCCCCCGCGCTGATCCGCCGGGTCGGCGAGGCCATCGGCTCCGACATGGCGGAGGCCGGTGTCCACCAGGGGTTGGCCCCCGTCGTCGACGTGATCCGCGACTACCGCTGGGGCCGCTGCGAGGAGACCTTCGGCGAAGACCCGTATCTCGTCGGCGAGTTGGCCGAGGCGTATGTCCTGGGCGTGCAGAGCGCGGGGGTGGTCGCCACCCTCAAACACTTCGCCGGGTACTCGGCCTCCATGGGCGGCCGCAACCACGCGCCCGCGCAGCTCGGCCGCCGGGAGCTGTTCGACGTCATCCTGCCGCCCTTCGAACGGCTCGTCGCCGCGGGTGTGGGGTCGGTCATGAACTCGTACGCCGAGATCGACGGCGAGGCCCCCGCCGCGAGCGAGTGGCTGCTGACGTCCGTGCTCCGTGACCAGTGGGGTTTCGAGGGCACCGTCGTCTCCGACTACTGGTCGCTGCCGTTCCTGGTGAACGCGCACCGGGTGGCGGCCGACCTGCCCGCGGCCGGGGCGCTCGCCCTGCGGGCCGGGATGGACGTCGAACTGCCCGACCAGCGCGGCTTCGGCGAGGCACTGGTGAGCGCCGTGGAGAAGGGGCAGGTGGCCGAGAGCGCGGTCGACCGTGCGGTACGCCGGGTGCTGCGGCAGAAGATCGAGCTGGGGCTGCTCGACCCCGGCTGGGACCCGCGCCCGCCCGCCCTGCGCTACGGCGCACTCGACCTGGACAAGCCGGGACACCGTCAACTCGCCCACACGGTCGCCCAGTCGAGCGCCGTGCTGCTGACGAACGACGGAATCCTGCCTCTCCCCTCGGCCGGCCGGATCGCCCTGATCGGCCCGTGCGCCGACGACGTCCGCACCATGTTCGGCTGCTACAGCTTCCCCAACCACGTCCTCGCCGACCGCGACGATCTCGGCAACGGGGTGGAGGCGGTGTCCCTGCGGACCGCGCTGACCGCCGAACTACCGGATGTGGAATGGCAGTTCATCCAGGGCTGCCCGGTCCGTGACGAGGACCGGACCGGCATCCCGGCCGCCGTGGAGGCCTGCTCCAGCGCCGACGTGACCGTCCTGGTCGTCGGGGACAAGGCCGGCATGTTCGGCGTCGGCACCTCCGGCGAAGGCTGCGACGTCGAGGATCTGCGACTGCCCGGCGTACAGGAGGAGTTGGTGGAGGCGGTCCTCGCGACCAACAGGCCGGTCGTCCTGGTGGTCAGCAGTGGACGCCCCTACGCCGTCGGCCGGTTCATCGCCGACGCCGCGGCGATGGTGCAGGTCTTCCTGCCCGGCGAGGAGGGCGGCCGGGCGGTGGCCGAACTCCTCGCCGGCACGGCGAACTTCAGCGGAAAGCTGCCGGTACAGCTCCCCATGTCCCCCGGCGGCCAGCCCTACACCTACCTCCACCCGCCGCTGGGTGACCGGCAGAGCTGGCTGTCCAACCTCGATCCGACCCCCGCGTTCCCCTTCGGGCACGGGCTGTCGTACACCACCTTCGAGATCGACAGGTTGGCCGTCGACCGCGAACAGGTGCCCACGGACGGGCAGTTCACCGTCTCCGCGCGGGTACGGAACACAGGTGCCCTGCCCGGCGCCGAGACGGTCCAGCTGTACGCCGTCGACCCGGTCGCCCAGGTCACCCGGCCGGTACGCGCGCTGCTGGCCTTCGCCAAGATCCACCTCGACCCCGGCGAGCAGACCACCGTCCGCTTCTCCGTCCACACCGACAGGCTGGCCTTCACCGGCCTGGAAGGACACCGTGTCGTCGAGCCCGGTGAGATCCTGCTGTACGCGGGATCATCGAGCCTGGACACACCGGTGCGGGGAACGGTCCTCCTCGTCGGCGAGGAACGGGACGCGACGGTCGTACGCCACCACACCGTGCAGGTGACCGTCGAGCGGACGTAGCCGGACAGGCACGGCAGCGGCGGCACCGGTCTTGCCCCTGGGCATGCGGTCCCGTTAGCTTGCGGCGGAGGTTCTGACCAGGGATTCGATGCGTTTTCGGCGCATCGGTGTCGGCAATGGGGCGGGCATCGGGTGGCAGCTCAGGGCAAGGCTCATCTGGAGGCGCAGTACGGGCTGCTGACGGGCATCGCCGTCGAGGCGGGGGTGTCTCTCAGCACCGTGTCCAAGGTCGTACACCGGCGCCGTGACGTCGGTGCGGCGACCCGGGCCCGCGTGGAGGAGCTGCTGGCGCGCAACGGGTATGTCCGCCCGTGGGAGCGAGAGCCCGCCCGACCCCGGCAGATCATCGCGGTGTTCCGGGACATGTCCGGGCCCTACACACTGGAAGTCGCCCGCGGAATCGTGGACGCGGCCGGCGAACTCGGCATCAACGTGGTGACCGGGACGACGAGTCGGCGGCCCATCTCACGGTGGCTGGAGGAGTGCGTGGCGCTCGGTGCCGCCGGGCTGATCATCGTGATCTCGATGCTGGCCGAGGACGACCAGCGCCGTATCGTCGAGCAGCGCCTCCCGGTGGTGCTGATCGACCCGCTCAGCGCGCCGTCCCTGGACATCCCGAGCATCGGGGTGACCAACTGGAACGGGGCCAGGGACGCGATGCAGCACCTCCTCGGGCTCGGGCACACCCGGATCGGCATGGTCGCGGGCCGCTCGCACTCCCTGGCCGGGGCGGCTCGCCTGCACGGATACCGGGCGGCCCTGGAGGAAGCCGGGATCGTCTACGACCCCTCGATCGTCCGCTCCACCGACTTCGACTACGACGAGGCGCTGACGGCCAGCCTCCAGATCCTCCGCTCCGACGAGCCGCCCACGGCCGTCTTCGCGGCCAGCGACGCGCAGGCCCTCGGCGTGCTGGAGGCCGCCCGCCAAGAGGGGTTCGGCGTACCGGACGATCTGGCCGTCATGTCCTTCGACGACACCTTGGTCGCGGCCATGGCCTGTCCGCCCCTGAGCGCGGTGCGCCAGCCGTTCGAGGAACTGGGACATGAGGCGACTCGGGTCCTCATGCAGCTCGCCGAGGGCCGGCCGCCCGTGTCCCCGCGGATCGAGCTGGCGACGGAGCTGGTGCTGCGGACGTCGACGTCCGTTCCCCGGCACGCGGACAGGTCCCGCTGACAGCCGGTTCGGGCGAGGTGCGGCACGCACCCCGCCCGAACCGGCTATCCCCGGCTCCACCTCTGGGTGGCGTTGCCGAGGGCCGTCCAGAGTTCCACGGGCGACCCGTTGGCCGTCGCCCAGTTGGTGACGTCTATCGCGAGACCGTTGGAGCGGTTGACGACGGAACCGTCCAGACGCAGCCACCACTTCTGACCGGACTTCCCGTTGCAAGCCCAGAGGATGAGCTTCGTGCCCGCGGTGGTGCCGTCACCGTTCGCGGCGAGGCACTTGCCGGAGACGCGGAGTTCGCCGGCCGCGGTCTGGGTGATGGTCTGGTTGGCGTTGCCCGAGCAGTCGTAGATCTGGACCTGGACGCCCGTCTGGCCGTTCGGGACATCGAGGCAGCGGCCGGAGTAGCTGCCCTTCAGTGTGAAGGACGCATCGGTCGGCAGGGGATCCTGGACCAGCTGCCAGTCCTGTGAGCCGTCGTCGGTCGACGCCGCCACGGTGACGGAACCGCCCGCGGTCGCTCCGCTCATGTACAGGCTGGTGTTCTTGACCGAGCGGAGCCTGTAGTACCCGCTGGTCGACGAGGAGACCAGGGTCCACTGCTTGTCGGTGGCTCCGTCGTCGACCCACTGGGCCAGCCTCTGCCCGGCCGTCGCGCTGCCGGTCCAGATGGCGACCGAGCGGCCGCCGGTCTTGTTGAGCAGGGTCACGTCGGCGCCCTTGGCCGTGAGATGCCAGCGCTGCGAGTCGTCCGTGGCACTCCGGGCCTTGAGGACCAGGTCGGGGACGTTTCCGGTGAGGTTCGCGTCCTGCGTCTTCCCGGTGTCGGGGCTGAGGACTTGACCGGTCAGGCGGTTGACGAGGGTGTCGTAGGTACCGTCGGACCGGCCGAGGTCGACCTCGGCATAGCGCACGGGCCCGACGCTTCCGCCGCTCCAGGACGCCTGGAGGATCAGGACGCGTCCCGTGCCCTGGACGTACTGGAGATCGCGGCTGTACCCGGCGGCGATCGGTGTCTGGTACTCCTTCCAGGTCCCGTTGCTGAGACCGGACTCGTTCACCCAGACGTTGCCGCTGCCCGACGCGTTGTAGACGATCCGTCCGTCCGGCATCGGGAGGAGCACCGGGCTGCCGCCCGTGGACAGCGCGTGCCCGCCGGTGGGCACGGGCAGGTTGGTGATCGGAGCGTCGGCGGCTGCGTAGAACTTCAGGGGATCGTCCGCGAGCCTGTATCGGACGTTCGTTCCGCCGCCCCAGTACTCGTAGGTGAGGAGCCATTTGCCGTCGGTGGTGGGGGCGATCGTCGTCATGCCCGGACGGCCGCCGCCGATCTCCGTCTTGCCGTTGCCCCGGTCCACGGTGGAACCCGGGACGTCGACAACCGGTCCGCTCCAGGATGTGCTGCTGCCGTCCCAGGTTCTGTGCACGAGGACCTGGCCGCCCGAATCCGGCGCGGTGTCGTTGTCCGGGTCGAGGACCGGCACGCCCGTGCCGGCGTCGTAGCCGAGGTAGTCGTTCTCGTCCGAGTAGTAGGCGACGAGTTGGCCGTTCCGGGCGACGAGGTGCGGCTCCCAGACCGGGTCGACCTGCGCATGGGTGTTGGCGGTCGAGACGCGCCCGAGGCTCCCCGCGCTGCCGCCCTGCCAGCCGCCGGTGGCGATGATGTTGACGATGTTCCAGGTCGCGCCGTCGTCGGTGCTGGAGTACAGCGCGAGCGCCACGTCCTTCCGGTCGCCGTCACTGGACGGCGTCCAACCGGAATTGGCGGCCTTCTGCTCCTCGTAGTAATAGTCGTCGCCCGAGACCACGCTCGCGAGAAGCAGTGTGCCGGCGCTCAGGTTCCCGACATTCTGCGGGAGCACATAAAGATACGGGTTCGTCCAATTGCTCGTGTACTTCGTGTACTTGGCGTCACTCGACAGGTAGGCCGGTGCTTTGACATCGGCCAGCTTCTGCCACGTCGTCCCTTCGTCGTCACTCTTGTAGACCGGCATCGTCTGTCCCACCGGGGCGGTCTGATCGTTCTCGAACGCCGCCACGATCCGGCCGCTCGGAAGCTGGGCCGACTTCGGGTACAGAACGCAGGGGTTCTTGTTGCACGCGGCGGGGTTGTCCGCCACATACAAGTTCGACGGGCTCGGCTGATATGCCGACGCACTCACGGCGGAAGCGATGACGAACGCCAGGCCGACGCCGACGGCTGTCGCTGACGCGAGAGCCTTCCGTACCACATTCTGTATCAATGAAATTCCCCTGGAAGGATCGCCACGAAGTCCGCATCGGGAACTGCCAATTGACGGAGTGTGAGGCCGACAGCCCCGATTTCTCACGGATGCACATTCCGCTCAACGAGACGTGAGCCGGATGGAGACAGTATTGGGACACGACGCCGTCATGTCACCGGCACGTTTCCGAAAGTATTTCGCGAACCGACCGTCACCGGGTGTTGACGTGGCGGCAGCCGAAGGTCCGGGTCCGCGACACGGCTCCGTCCGACATGTGCCGGCGGGGCCTGGCGCACCGCCGCTCAGCGCCCCGCGCTCTGGCCCCCGTCGACGTGCAGGATCTCTCCGGTGACGAACGAGGCGCTCTCGAGGTACAGGATCGCGTCGACCACGTCGTCGATCTCGCCCACCCGGCCGAGCGGCTGCAACGCGGCGAGAGCCTCGTACTCCGCGGCCGGGTGCAGCGGGGTGCGGACGGTGCCGAGCGCGACGGTGTTGACCCGGATGCCGCGGGACGCGTACTCGATCGCCAGCGCCTTGGTGACCCCGTTCAGCCCGCCTTTGGTCAGCGAAGCGAGCGCTGCGGGCACCCGTGAGTCCGCGTGGTCGACCAAGGTGGTCGAGATGTTCACCAGGTGTCCCCCACCGGCCCCGGAGAGCATGGCGGCGACGGCGCTGCGGGAGACCTCGAAGAAGCCGCGCAGGTTCACCCCGGCCACGGCGTCGTAGTCCTCGTCGGTGTATTCGGTGAACGGCTTGGCGATGAAGATTCCGGCGTTGTTGATCAGCGTGTCGATCCGGCCGAACCGCTCCAGAGCGGCGTCGACGATGCGAGCGCCGACGCCCGGCTCGGCCACATCGGCCCGCACAGCAAGTGCCTCGGGGTCACTGAAGTCGCCGATGGAGCGGGAGACCGCCACGACCCCGTAGCCGAGTTCGCGGTAGGCGGTGACAAGGGCGGCGCCGATGCCCTGCGAAGCGCCGGTGACAAGGGCGACCTTCTGCACGTTGTTCACGATGCGAGGAGCACCTTCTTCCGTCTCGGCGGCGAGTCCTGCCGCGTCCGGGACGGCCGGTGCATCAGTGCATGCGGTTCGGCCGTTTGCGGCCGAGGGTGACAAGTCCCGCACCCGCGATGAGCATGCCACCGGCGGCGCCGGCGAGGCCGAGCGTGGGGAAGCCCGTTCTGGCCATGGACGGCGTGTCGGGGGCCTGTGCGCGGGCGGCGTCGAGGATGAGGTCGGTGATGGCGTCGGGGTGAGAGATCATCCCGACGTGCGAGGAGTCGATCTCGATGACGTGGGAAGCGGCTCGCCTGGCTTCGAAGCGCTCCACGTCGGGCGCTATGGCCTTGTCGTGGGTGGCGACGGTTGCCCAGGACGGGATGGTCCTCCACGCGGCGGAAGTCGCCTTCTCGTTGAAGGCCGAGGCAGCGATCGGACGTTGGGTCGCGGCCATCACCGAGGTCGCCTTCCGGGGCAGGTCCGCGGCGAAGACCGCGTGGAACTTGTCAGGAGCGACATAGAGATCCGTGCCGGTGGTGCCGTCCGTGTTCCGGAAGGGCACCTTCTTGAGGGCGGGGTTGAGCTCGCTGCCGGGGAACCTGGCGGCCAGTTGGCCGAGGACTTCTCCCTTGTCGGGCATGAGGGCGGAGACGTAGACGAGCGCTTTGACGTTGGGGTTGCCCGTCGCTGCCTGGCTGATCACCGCGCCGCCGTAGGAATGGCCGACGAGGACGATGGGGCCTTGGATGCTGCGCAGGACGCCGGCGACGGACGCGGAGTCGGTGGCCAGACCGCGCAGCGGATTGGCGGCGGCGACCACACGGTAGCCGTCCTTCTGCAGACGCTCGACGACCGCGTTCCAACTGGAGGCGTCGGCGAACGCGCCATGCACCAGCACCACGGTCGGTTTGCCGTCGGCAGAGCGGACGTCGCTGCTGGAGCCTGCGGGCCGGCCGACCGCGACAGCGGCCGGGGAGGCGGCTAACGTCGCCGCGCTCAGCAGCACGGCGGCGGTTCCGCGTATTCGACGTCGAGGCCGCGACGCAGGGAGGGACGACGTCATAGCTGCTCTCCTTCGCAGGACGGCGGGATGTACGCCAGCCTGCCCCGGCTGCGCCGAACGCGCGTTCTTGGAAAAGCAGACGAGTGAATTGCCTGGCCCACTCGGGTGCCGTCGGTGACTCGGCGACTCGGCGTCGTACGGGCAGGCGCTGATCGTCGGCGTGTAGGACACGGCGTCCAGATCCTCGGTGTCCTGGTCCACGACGGACACCATCCCGTCCATGCCGTCGGTGACGACCCCGTACGGTCATGGCGCGTGCGAGCTCCCGTAAATCGTGACTCATATCACTAATAACCGTATTCTCGTGCATAACAGGTCATTTTCGACGAATGGACTGTCGAAGACGCGAGTGAGGCGAAGCGTGGTTCTGACCGGCGCGGAAACGATGCCGACGGGGCGCGCGACAGGCGGCACAGGGCCTGCCCGTTCCCGTGAGCGGTTTCTTCAGGGTGAGCCGGTCGAGGCAGGCGTGCGCACATCGATCATGAATTCGTGGCAGCGCAGCCGCTCCCTCGGCCTCTCGCCGGACCAGGCCGACCTCCCCTTCAGCGAGGATTTCGACCGGGACGCTCGAATCGTCCGCGCGGCCGTCCCCGTCCTCGACCGGCTGCAGGCCATGTTCGCCGGCAGCAAGATGAACATCTCCGTCGCCGATGCGAGCGGTACGGTCCTTCTGCGCCGTTTCGGAGAGGCGTCGCTGGCCAGGAGTCTTCCGGCGTTTCAGCGCGTTCCGGGATTCGTGTTCGCCGAGCGGGTCGCGGGTACCAACGGCATCGGTCTCGCACTGGCGGAGCGGCAACTCATCCGGGTTCACGGTGCCGAGCACTTCGCCGAGCGCTCCCAGCGAAGCGCCTGCCGCGCGCTTCCCGTCCGCGATCCGCTCAGCGGTCGTATCGAGGGCGTCCTGTGCTTCGGCTATCCGAGCAGCACCGAAGACTCCGCGTTGGCGACCACGATACGCAAGGCGGCCCAGGCCATCGAGCGGCGGCTGCTGGGGCAGAGCTCCGCGCGTGAGCGCGCTCTGTTGCGGGCGTACCTGGACACCGGAGCCGAAGCCTCCGTCGCCCTGCACCACACCATCGGCGTCGACGAACTGGCCCTCGAGCTGCACCCCCGCGACCGGGCCGTCCTCACGGAGAAAGCCGCCGAGCTGATCTCGCGCGGGCAGCGGGCCGCCTTCGTCGTGTCCCTGCTCGACGGCCGTCGGGTCACTCTCGTGAGCCGTCCGATGAGGAGTGGCTCAGGGGTGGAGGGCGTTGCCATCGAGGCCGTCCTCCCCGGCCCCTCACCGCGAGAGCCCCTCGCCGTTGCGACCCGGGTCGACGTACCGCCGGGCTTCTCCGGCCGGCTCGCCGTGGCCACTGCCGTCCGGCCCCGGTTCGTTCCGGCCACGGCGGCCCCCGGGCGTCTGTCCGTCGCCGCGTTGTCCAGGCACCTTCCCGACACCGCCTACGGCCCGTTCGGCACCGTCGGCAGGGGTGGCGCGGCGGACGATCACCCCGACTCCCCGCCCCAGTCAAGGGGGCTCGTGATGGTGGGGGAACCGCGCGTGGGGACGTACGCCCTGGCCGCGCGCCGCCGCCTCGAACTGCTGTCCGAGGCCAGCGCCCGGATCGGCACCACCCTGGACGTGCGCCGTACCGCCCAGGAACTCGCCGAGACGGCGGTGCCACGACTGGCCGACTTCGTCACCATCGACCTGCCCGAGGCAGTACTGCGCGGCGAGGAGTCCGCCGACCCCCGCACCGACCTGCACCGCACGGTGGTGCACGGCATCCGCGACGACCTTCCCTTCAGCCCGGTCGGCAAGCAGGTCGACTTCGGTCCGACCACGCCCCAGATGCGCTGTCTGACCAGCGGGAAGGCAGTGCTGGAACCGGATCTGAAGGCCGCTGCGGGCTGGCTCGCCCAGGACCCCGAACACACCGAACGGCTGCTCACCCAGGTCCACTCGCTCATCGCGGTCCCCCTGGTCGCCCGCGGCGTGATCCTGGGCATCGCCAGCTTCTACCGTGCGCAGGACCCCGCCCCCTTCAGTGACGACGACCGCTCGATGGGCCTGGAGCTCGCCAACCGCGCCGCCCTGTCCATCGACAACGCCCGGCGCTACACGCGCGAGCGCACCATGGTCCTGACCCTCCAGCGCAGCCTGCTGCCGCACGATCTGCCCGACCAGGACGCCGTCGAGATCGCTCATCGCTATCTGCCCGCCGAATCCGACGTGGGCGGAGACTGGTACGACGTCATCCCCCTCTCCGGCACCCGTATCGGCCTCTTCGTCGGGGACGTCGTCGGCCACGGCATGCTCTCCGCCGCCACCATGGGCCAGCTGCGCACCGCCGCGCGCAGCTTCGCCGAACTCGACTTCCCCCCGGACGAAGTCCTCACCCACCTCGACAACCTCGTGGGACGCCTGGACCGGGAGGAACCCGCCGCCGCCGGTGTCGGTGTCATCGGTGCGACCTGCCTGTACGCCATCTACGACCCGACCTCGCAGCAGTGCACCATGGCCCGGGCCGGCCACCCTCCACCCGCGCTGGTGCGACCCGACGGCACGGTGTCGTTCCCCGACCTGCCCGCCGGGCCCCCTCTCGGCCTCGGAGGCCTGCCCTTCGAAGCCGCCGAGATCCACCTCCCCGAGGGCAGCCGACTGCTCCTCTACACGGACGGACTCATCGAGGACCGGCACCGGGACGTCGACGTGGTCCTCGATCAGCTGCGCGGCGCCCTCGCCCACCCCGAGCACACACCGGAGCAGACCTGTCAGGCGGTCCTGGAAACCGTCGCGCCCGCCCACCCCTGCGACGACATCGCGCTGCTCGTCGCCCGGACCCACGCCCTGGACCCGCACCGGATCGCCGCCTGGGACCTGCCCGCCGATCCGGCCCGGGTCAGTGAAGTCCGCGCCGCCGCCCTGCGGCAATTGGCCGACTGGGGACTCGACGAGGCCGCGTTCGCCGCCGAGCTGATGCTCAGCGAGCTGGTGACCAATGCCATCCGGCACGGTGCCGGGCCCATCCGGGTACGGCTGCTCCACGGCCGCACCCTGATCTGCGAGGTTTCCGACGCCAGCAACACCGCCCCGCACCTGCGCCGGGCGGCCAGCACCGACGAGGGCGGCCGTGGCCTGTTCCTCGTGGCCCAACTGGCACAGAGCTGGGGTACGCGCTATCTGCCCGAGGGCAAGGTCATCTGGGCCGAATGCGGGCTCGACGGCGCCTGAAGGAGTGCCTGCGCAGTCCAGCGGACACGCCCGTCGAACAGGGGAGAGGCGAGCATGGGACACGCGGATCGCCCGGGCGGCCCGCTGACCCGCTGGAGTCGCAGCAGCGGGCAAGATGTCTGAAATACTCGAATTCACCCCACTGATTGCAGCGATGAAGGTCGGAAGAACTCGCCGGCCGACCCCTCGGAGATGTCCGTGCATGACGCTCCCGACACTGCCCCGAAGGACGTCCCGCCCTCGGGAGCGACGCCTCTGGTCCGCATCCGCGGGCTCGGCAAGCGGTTCGGCGGGACACTCGCCCTGTCCGGGGTCGACCTCGACGTCCACGCCGGCAGCGTCCTGGCCCTCCTGGGGCCCAACGGTGCCGGAAAGTCCACGCTCATCAAGGTGCTCGCCGGCGTCCACCACGCCGATGCGGGACAGATCACGGTGGACGGGCACCCGCTCGGAAGTCATGCCGCCTCCCGCAGCATGTCCTTCATCCACCAGGACCTCGGTCTCGTGGAGTGGATGACGGTCGCCGAGAGCGTCGCTCTGAGCATCGGATATCCCCGGCGCGCCGGCCTGATTTCCTGGAGGCGGACCCGGGAGCGCTGCGCCGACGCCCTGAGGATCGTCGCCGGACATCTCGACCCCGACGCGCCGATCGCCCGGCTCTCCCCCGCCGAGCGCTCGCTGGTCGCCATCGCCCGTGCCCTGGCGGCACACGCGAAGCTCATCGTCCTGGACGAGGCGACCGCCCGACTGCCCGCCGCGGACTGCGACCGGCTCTTCCGCGCCCTCCACGCCCTGCGCGACCAGGGGCACGGCGTCCTCTACGTCAGCCACCGGCTGGACGAGGTGTACAAGGTCGCCGACGCCTTCGCCGTCCTGCGCGACGGCCGGCTCGTCAGCCACGGCCGGCTGGCGGGCCGCAGCCCCGCCCGTCTGGTGCACGACATCGTCGGCGAGGAACCGGCCGACTACCGGCCCGACACGATCCCGGCCGACGGCCCGGCCGTCCTGACCCTCGACGGCGTACGAACCGCAGGCGCGGGACCCGTCAGCCTGGACCTCAGAGCCGGGGAAGTCCTGGGCCTGGTCGGACTCTCGGGCGCAGGACACATGGACCTGGGCCGAGCCCTCGCCGGCTCCCGGGCCGTCCTCGACGGGCGCGTCCTGCTCGGCGGTCGGCCGTACAGCCCGCGTACGGTAGCCGACGCCGTCGGCCTCGGGGTGGGCTTCGTGAGCGGCGACAGGCAGCGGGAGGGCTGCGCCGCCGAGCTGACGGTACGTGAGAACCTCCTGGCCAACCCCGGCGCGGGCGGCCTGTCGGCGCTGAGCTGGATCAGTCCCCGCCGCGAACGCGCCGTGGCAGCCGGCTTGATCGAACGGCTCTCGGTGCGGCCCCCCGACAGCGAGGCTCCCCTCGCCACCCTGTCCGGCGGAAACCAGCAGAAGGTCGTGATCGGCCGGTGGCTCCGGGTCGGCCTGCGCCTGCTGATCCTCGAGGAGCCGACCGCGAGCGTGGACATCGGCGCCAAGGCCGCGGTCTACCGCCTGCTCGACGACGGGCTGGCCGCCGGCCTCGCGGTCCTGCTGATCTCCACCGACTTCGAGGAGGTCGCGGGGGTGTGCCGACGCGCCCTGGTCTTCGTCCGCGGGTCGGTGACGACCGAGCTGAGCGGTCCGGACCTCACCGTCGCCGGGCTCACCCGGGCGGCGTCGGCCATGCCCCTCTCCGGAACCGCGACCCACCCATGACGGACTCCCCCTCCCCTCCCCGCCCCCGGCCACAGCGGACGGGGCCGCTGCGGCACCTCGGCCGACCGGGCGGGCCCCGGCGACCGCGCGGACCGGGCGGGCACCTCATCGGCAGGTACGGCCTCCTGGTGCTCACCGCCCTGCTCTTCCTGATCTTCTCCCTCGCTCTGCCGCGTACCTTCCCCACGCTGGACACCGTCGACGCGATCCTGTCCACCCAGTCGATCCCGGCCGTCCTCGCACTCGCCGCCATGGTCCCCATCGTGACGGGCAGCTTCGACCTCTCCCTCGGCTACGGCCTCGGCCTGGCGCACGTCATGGTGCTGCAACTCGTCGTCAACAACGGCTGGCCCTGGCCACTCGCCTGCCTCGCGGTGCTCTTCGGCGGGGCGGTCGTGGGCGTCCTCAACGGTGTCATCGTCGAGTTCGGCCGGATCAACTCCTTCATCGCCACTCTCGGAACCGGCAGCATGCTGTACGCCGTGACCGGCTGGATCACGGACGGTGGTCGGATCGTCCCCGGCCCGCAGGGCCTCCCCGCCGCCTTCGCCGACCTCTACGACTCCACGTTCCTCGGCCTTCCCGTCCCCGCCTTCTACGTGCTCGGTCTCGCCGTCGCGCTCTGGCTGGTGCTGGAACGGCTGCCGCTCGGCCGGTACCTGTACGTCATCGGTGCGAACCGGCGCGCCGCCGAGCTCATCGGCATTCCGACGCGCAGGTACTCCGTCTACGCGTTCACCGCGTCGGGACTGATCGTCGGCTTCGCCGGCGTCCTGCTCGCGGCCCAGCAGCAGATCGGCAACCCCAGCGTCGGCCTCGACTACCTGCTGCCCGCCTTTGCCGCCGCTCTCCTCGGCTCCACGGCGATCAGACCCGGCCGCCTCAACGCCATGGGCACCCTCGTCGCCGTCGCCGTCCTGGCCGTCGGCCTCACGGGGATCGGTCAGATGGGCGCGGGCTTCTGGACAATTCCACTGTTCTACGGCGGCACCCTGCTCGTGGCTGTCGGTCTGTCCGGCTACTCCGCCCGCCGCCTTCGCACCGGCGCCGTGGCGGCCCGCGACTCGCCCGACGCGCCGCCTCCGCCGCCCTCCTCCCCGACTCGGGACGGTGGCGCGGCGGGCACTACTCCATGATCCGCGCCACGGCTACCGCCTGTGTGCCCTCGGCCGCGTCGTTCCGCCCCTTCCTCCGCGAGGAGCTCCCGTGCACGGCACCCGCAAGGCCACTCCCGGCGTCATGAAGGCGCGGTCCGTCGCCACCACCCTGCTCATCGCGGCAACGGTCCTTGCGGGCTGCGAACGCGGCTCGTCGAGCGGCCCGGGGAACTCCCCCACGGGCCCTGGTGGCTGCCCCGCGATCCAGGACCGCGCCGAGACCGCCGTCAGACAGGCGGAAAAGACCGACGTCCCCTGGAGCGGGCCGACCAGCGGCCCCACGGCAGTCTCCGCCAAGACCATCGTCTACGTCGCCCAGGCCATGACCAATCCCGGCGTCGCGGGGGCCGCGAACGGCGTGCGGGAAGCCGCACGGGTCATCGGATGGAGCGTCAGGGTGCTCGACGGCGGGGGCACGCCCGCAGGCGTCCAGGGGGCGATGAGCACGGCCTTGGCCCTCAAACCCTCGGGCATCGTCATCGGCGGCTTCGACCCCAACTCGACGTCCGGGCAGGTCTCGCAGGCGGGCAAGGCAGGCATCCCGCTCATCGGCTGGCACGCGGTCGCCGCCCCCGGACCCAGCCGAAGACCCCGGCTCTTCACCAACGTCACCACCCTGGTCGAGGACGTGGCCGGAATCAGCGCCCAGTGGATCATTGAGCACTCCGACGGCCACGCCGGGGTCGTGCTCATCACCGATGCCTCGATCCCCTTCGCCAGGAACAAGTCCGAGCTGATCAGAAGGGACCTTTCCGCCTGCTCGGGCGTGCAGCTCCTGTCGTACGAGAACATCCCGATCTCGGACGCGAGCAGCCGTATCCCCCGGGAGATCCCCTCTCTCCTCTCCCGCTTCGGGAGCACGTGGACCCACTCCGTCGCCATCAACGATCTGTACTTCGCCGACGCCGCCCCCGCCTTCCGTGCCGCCGGGAAGAACGGCGCCGGCCCGCCCTTCAACATCGGCGCCGGTGACGGCGACCCCTCGGCCTTCCAGCGCATCAACAGCGAGCAGTACCAGGCAGCCACCGTCCCCGAGCCGCTGTCTCTTCAGGGCTGGCAGATCGTCGACGAGTTCAACCGCGCCTTCTCGGCTCGGCCCGCCAGCGGATATGTGGCCCCCGTCCACATCACCACGGCCGACAACAGCCACGGGGCCACGACCTGGGACCCGTCGGGCTATCGGGAGGCGTACCGGAAGATCTGGGGCAAGTAACCCCGCGTCCTCGTCACGGGGAACGTACCGCGCGGGCGATCAGCAGGGCGACGTCGTCACGGTCGCGCGGATGTCGCAGACCCTCCAGAAGGCGGTCGCACGTTTCCTCCAACGGGCAGTCGGCCACATCCAGGGCGTGGACCAGGACCGCGAGGCGTTCGTCGATGGAGTCATGGCGGGTCTCGACCAGACCGTCCGTGTACAGGACCAGCTTGTCGCCCAGGCCGAATTCGACGGCGGTCGCTTCGAACGGGACACCACCGACCCCGAGCGGGATACCGGCGGGCAGGTCGAGCAGGCGGGGGCGCTCGCCACTGCGCACGAGAACAGGAGGCAGGTGGCCGGCGTTGGCGATGCGGCACTCGCCGCGGTGGGGATCGTAGGCGGCGTAGAGGCAGGTGGCGATGTACTGCTCCAGCCCGGAGGTGATCGAGTCGAGCTGCTCGAGAACCCGGGCGGGCTCCAGGTCGAGGCTGGCGAAGGCGGCCGTGGCGGTGCGCAGGCGTCCCATGGCCGCGGCGGCGTCGATGCCGCTGCCCATGACGTCGCCGACGACGAGGGCCGTCTTGTCGCCGGCGAGCGGGAGGACGTCGTACCAGTCGCCGCCGATCTCGTAGGCGGCCTGTGCCGGGACGTAGCGGGAAGAGACCTGCAGGCCGGGAAGGCGGGACGGATGGTCGGGGAGCAGGCTGCGCTGGAGGGTCTCCGCGGCGGTGCGCACGCTCTGGTGCGTGCGCGCGTTGTCGATGCACACCGCGGCGCGGAATGCGAGCTCGGTGGCGATGGCGAGGTCGTCCTCGTCGAAGGGCCGCGGATCCCTGGCGCGGGAAAGCCCCAGGAAACCCAGGACGGCGCCGCGTGCGGTCAGCGGGACGGCCATGTAGGAGTGCACCCCGGCCCGGGCCAGCAGCGTGGCGGCGCGGTCGTCGCGCGCGATGCGACTCAGGTCGTTCCCATCGGCGTGGGTGATCAGGACGGGCCGGCCGGTGCGCACGCATTGGGTGGCCACGCGATCGGCGTCGTAGGAGGTGATGTTGCCCGGCGGATCGGCGGCCCGGACGGCTTCGGTGGGGTAGGCGGTCTTCACGGCGAGGGCGCGGAAGAGCGCGGGGCCGTAGTCGGAGGCGGAGCGGTGCTCGTCGAGGACGGAGTCGAGCACGTCGACGGCGACCATGTCTGCGAACTCGGGAACGGTCACTTCGGCCAGCTCCCGGGCCGTCTCTTCGACCTCCAGAGTGGTGCCGATACGAGCGGAGCCGTCGGCGATCAGGGCCAGGCGCCGCCGGGTCTCGGTGGCCTCCATGGCCGACCGGTACCGCTCGCTGACGTCCACGACGAGTTCGGCCACCCCGAGAACACGGCCCTGGGTGTCCTCCAGCCGGTACACCGAGATCGACCACGCGTGCCGTTGTTCCGGGTCGGCCGGGGTGAAGCCGACGACGGTGGACTCGTCGACCAGGGGGGTACCGCTCTCAAGGACCCTCCTCATCGCGACCTCGATCACCTCGAACTTGTCGGGGCTCATGATCTCTCGATAGGTGCGGCCGAGATGCTCTTTCGCGGGGAGACCGTGCATCCGCTCCAGCGCGGGGTTGACGGCCAGGTACCTGAGGTCGGTGTCGAGGATCGCCAGCCCGAAGGGGGACTGGGAGATCAGCCGGGTGGACAGAGCGACATCCCGCTCCACCTCGCGAAGCGTGGGTGAGTCGGTGCCGAGCCCGAGGGCGTAGAAGTCGCCGCGGGAGTCCATCAACCGAGTGTTGCGCAGCTCCACCAGCCGGGTGCTCCCGTCCTTGCACCGGATGGGAAAGGTGCCGCCCCAGCCCTGGCCGGTCTCCATGACCAGGGCGAACTTCTTGATCACCCAGTCCCAGTCCTCTTCACGGACAAGAAGCAGTGCGGCGTACTGCCCGAGCGCCTCCTCCGCGGTGAACCCGTACAGTTCCTCCGCCTGGGGACTCCACAGGACGATCCGTCCGTCCGCGTCCAGCAGCGTCGCCGCGACGCCGAGAAGGTCCATCAGCCCGCTCGGCTGCAACGGCTCGCTGTCCCGGCGGGGGCGAGCCCAGTCGATGCCGGAGGCATGCCACTCGGCTTCGCTCATCACAGGCACTCCTTCCGCGGCGGGCGGCATGCGAGGCATCCGCCGGCCTGGAGCGCGGCCTGCCTGTCTCCACAGGCGCGTCGCCTTCCATGGTCCCCCACGACTGCCGGACTACACACCCCGACCGTTCTGGCCGACGGACACCGATCAGGAATTCAGCCGTTCGGCACCTCCTTCAGGCTGCCAGGTCGGACATGTCGAGGACGAAGCGGTAGCGGACGTCGTTGCGGCCGAGGCGTTCGAGGGCCTCGTTCACGCGCGCTGAGGGGAGGAGCTCGATGTCGGCGGTGATGCCGTGTTCGGCGCAGAAATCGAGCATGGCGGTGGTCGCGGGCCTGCCGCCGCTGCCTGCGGAGCTGAGCTTCTTGCGTCCCACGAGGAGGTCGATGGTCTCCACGGTGACGGGTCCGAGGTGCCCGAGGTGGCTGAGCGTCCCGTCCATGGCGACCATGCGCAGGTAGGGGCCCAGGTCGTGCGGGGCCGAGATGGTGTCGATGACGACGTCGAACCGGTCACGGGCGTCGGCCATCTGTTCCGGGTCCGTCGAGACGATGAGGCCGTGGGCGCCGAGACGACGAGCGTCGTCCGCCTTGTCGGGTGAGCGGCTGATGACCGAGGTGTCAGCCCCGAGGGCCACGGCCATCTTGACCGCGAGATGGCCCAGGCCGCCCAGTCCCGCCACGGCGACGCGACTGTGAGTGCCCACGCCCAAGCTGTGCAGCGGTTCCCAGACGGTGATCCCGGCGCAGAGCAGCGGGGCGGCAGCGGCCGGATCCAGACCGGCGGGAAGAGGGTGGGCGAACCGGTCGCGGACGACGTACTCGCGGGAGTAGCCCCCCAGGGTGGTGGATCCGTCGTGCCGGTCGACGCCGCCGTAGGTCAGGGTCGGGAAGGCGTGGCAGAAGTTCTCCTGCCCGGCCCGGCACATCGAGCACTCCCCGCAGGAATCGACGATGTTGCCGACCGCGACAGGGTCGCCGACGGAGAAGCGGGTGACGGCAGGCCCGGTTTCGGCCACCACGCCCGTGAACTCGTGCCCCGGCACCAGGGGATGGCCCCCTTCGCCGTCGTGACTGCGGACGGCGTGCAGATCGGTGTGGCAGACACCGCAGTAGTCCACTCGGATCGCGAGGTCGTCCGGGCGCAGGTCGCGCCGCTTCAGCGACATCCGTCGCAGCGTCGCCGTCGGGCCGTCCGCCTGCCAGCCAGTTGTTGTCCGCATCGTGCATCTCCTTAAACAGACTGTTCGGTTTATCTCAGCGTAGACACACCTGACGCGCCAGGCAAACCAACTGTTCTGTTTGGTAGCCTGACGGGCATGACAGACCGGCCCCTGACCTCGCGCGGAGCGGCGACGTACGAGCGCATCCTCGATGTGGCGACCCGCGAGTTCGCCGAGCACGGGATCGCCGGCGCGCGCATTGAGCGGATCGTGGCCGCCGCGCGCACGAACAAGGCGCAGCTCTACGCCTACTTCGGAAACAAGGAAGGGCTCTTCGACGCCATCTTCTTCGGCTCGCTGGAGCGGATCGTGAATGTCGTCCCGATCGACGCCACCGACCTCGCGGACTGGGCCGTACGGCTCTACGACGAGTACCTCCGCCGCCCCGACCTCATCCGGCTGGCCACCTGGGCACGCCTGGAGCGCCGCCCGACCGGGCACCTTGTGGACGATCCCGACCGCCTCGACGACCGCAAGTTGCGGGCCATCGCCGAAGCCCAGGCCGCCGGGCTGGTGCGCCAGGGAGACCCGTTCGATGTGATGGCCATGGTCATCGCCATGTCCATGGCCTGGTCACCGGTCAGCAACGTCTACGCGGCAACCGCCCAGGAGCCCCGCGAAGTTCACGAACAGCGTCGCTCCCTGCTCCGCGAGAGCGTCCACCGCGCCGTGACAGCCGACCGCAAGGGGAGCTAGGACATCGCCGCGGCCATGCGACCACCTGAGAAGGCGGCCGACTCACGTCTGTTTCCGATCGGGAAGTTCCAGGGGCGGGACGGGAACCCCTCGTAGTCGCCCGCGCGTTGGGCACTGCGCAGGTACATCGCGCGAGAGCCCACCGGGTGCCAGGGGATGCGACATGACGGAGATTCTTGTCATCGGAGGCGGTATCGCCGGTACGGCGACGGCCTTGGCCCTGCACAAGGCAGGGTTCGACGTCACCGTGTACGAGGCGCACCCCGAATCGGCCGAGGACATCGGTGCCTTCCTCACACTCGCGAGCAACGGCATGCGCGCCCTCGCCCAGATCGACGCCTCCGCCGCGGTCACCGAGGCCGGCTTCCCGCTTCGTTCCATGAGCGTGCTCGACGCAGCGGGCACCGAGGTGGCACAGATGCCGCTCGGAGAGGCCCACGACCCGCTTCTCGCGTACCGATGCCTGCGCCGTGGCGAGTTCAACGCCGCCTTGCAGGCGGAGGCCACACGCCGGGGCATCGGCCTGCGGCGCGGCACCCGGCTCGCCTCCGTCGAGGACGGTCCGGACGGCGTCACCGCACGTTTCACCGACGGCTCCACCGCGACCGGTGACCTACTGATCGGCGCCGACGGGCTGAACTCCACCGTCCGGGAGTCGATCGCCCCTGAGACACAGTCCTGTTTCGCGGGTGAGAGCGTCTTCTACGGCTACGCCAGTGAGGCGCCCCTGGTCGCGGAGACCGGGCGTTTCACCATGGTGAGGGGCGGCGCGGCCGCCTTCGGCTGCGCGGTGTCACCCGGCGGAGAGACGTACTGGTTCGCTCGTGTGGCCGGTGCGCCACTGTCCGCCGACGACATCGCGCACGGCACGCCCGGCCACTGGCGTGGGCTGCTCGTGCCGTTGCTGCGCGGGGACGCCACTCCCGCCGCGGACGTGGTCGCGGCCACCACCGACCGCATCATGGTCACCAACGCGACCGAGATTCCGGCCGGCACACCATGGCGCCACGGACGGACGCTGATCATCGGCGACGCTGCCCACGCGGCCTCCCCCGCGACCGGCCAAGGAGCGTCGATGGCGCTCGAGGACGCTGTCGTACTCGCGAAGTCACTGCGGGACGCGCCCGACACCGAGTCCGCGCTCTCCCTTTACGAGGCTCTCCGCCGCCCTCGCGTGGAGCACAACATCACGATCAGCGGCAAGATCTCCCGCGGCTTCCACACACCGTCACGCACCGCTCGGACAGCTCCCGCTCCCCGCCCCGGAGACGGCGATCTCCTCCGGCACCTGGAGTGGGACATCGACATCTCGACCGTGGCCGAAGGCAGTTCGGCAGCAGCAGATGCCGGTGGTCGGGACGCCGGTTGACGGGCTGAAGGACCGTTGCGGACAAGGGCCGTCGCGGGAACAGCCCTTGTCCGGACCCGCTCACCATCTCCGGGTCACACGCGTGGTGTCAGCCGCTCAAGGCCGCCGAGACCACGGCCTTGGCCTCCTCCTGCACCTGGCGCAGGTGATCGGCTCCGAGGAACGACTCGGCGTAGATCTTGTAGACGTCCTCGGTGCCCGACGGACGGGCCGCGAACCAGGCGTTTGCGGTGGTCACCTTGATGCCTCCGATGGGTGCGTCGTTGCCCGGAGCATGGGTGAGCACCGCGGTGACCGCTTCTCCGGCAAGGGTGTCCGTGCTGACCTGGGCGGGTGAGAGCTTCGCGAGGAGGGCCTTCTCTTCGCGGGAAGCCGGGGCGTCGATGCGCTCGTACGCGGGGGCGCCGAAGCGTGCGGTCAGTGCGGTGTAGTGCTCCGAGGGGGTCTTCCCGGTCACCGCCGTGATCTCGGAGGCGAGTAGGGCCAGGATGATGCCGTCCTTGTCGGTGGTCCACACCGAACCGTCGCGGCGCAGGAAGGACGCGCCGGCCGACTCCTCCCCGCCGATCCCGAGTGAGCCGCTGACCAGCCCGTCCACGAACCACTTGAATCCCACGGGCACTTCGACCAGTTGACGGCCCAGGTCGGCGGCGACCCTGTCGATCATGCCGGACGAGACCAGCGTCTTGCCGATCCCCGTGCCCGCGGGCCACTGGTCCCGGTGGGAGTACAGGTAGGAGATGGCGGCGCTGAGGTAGTGGTTGGGGTTCATGAGCCCGGCGTCCGGTGTGACGATCCCGTGGCGGTCGGCGTCGGCGTCGTTTCCCGTGGCGATCCGGAAGCGGTCGCGCTGCTCGATGAGCGAGGCCATGGCGTAGGGCGACGAACAGTCCATACGGATCTTGCCGTCCCAGTCCAGCGTCATGAATCGCCAGGTCGGGTCGGTGAGCGGGTTGACCACCGTCAGGTCGAGCGCGTGCTGTTCCGCGATGCGTCCCCAATAGGCGACCGATGCCCCGCCCAGGGGATCCGCGCCGATCTGCACACCGGCCGCGCGGATCGCCTCCAGGTCCAGCACGTTCGGCAGGTCGGCCACGTAGGTGCCGAGGAAGTCGTAGCGGCCGGTGCCGGGGGCAGCCAGCGCCCTTGTGTAGGGAATGCGCCGTACGCCCTTGAGGCCGCCCTCGATGAGTTCGTTGGCCCGGTCCTGGATCCAGGACGTCGCCTCGGAGCCCGCCGGGCCGCCGTTCGGCGGGTTGTACTTGAAGCCACCGTCGGCGGGCGGGTTGTGGGAGGGGGTGACGACGACCCCGTCCGCGAGGCCCGAGGACCGTCCGCGGTTGTGGGTGAGAATGGCGTGCGAGACCGCCGGAGTGGGCGTGTAGCCCTCCGCGCTGTCAAGGAGCACCGACACTCCGTTGGCCGCGAAGACCTCCAGTGCGGTGACCTTCGCGGGCTCCGACAGGGCATGGGTGTCGGCCCCCAGGAAGAGGGGACCGTCGATGCCCTGACCCTCGCGGTACTCGCAGATGGCCTGACTCGTCGCGGCGATGTGGTCCTCGTTGAACGCGGTCGCCAGTGACGACCCACGATGTCCGGACGTACCGAAGGCCACGCGCTGGCCGGGTTCCGCCGGGTCGGGGTGCAGCGCGTAATACGCCGTGACCAGCCGGGCTACGTCGACGAGGTCCTCGGGACCGGCCGGAGTGCCCGCTCGTTCGTGCTGCATGTACCCGCACCTCCACCTCGGTTTTTCATCGCTTGCGGTCCCATGTTTCCTCACCGGGCGGCACGGCCGCACGGTGCCACGGCCGTGACTGGAGACGCGCCGGGCCAGAGGGTCCCGCGGGTGCTGTCCCGGAGATCCTCGGTCAACAGGCTGGTATCCCCAATTGCCCATTGCCTAGGATGTATTGTCTGTCAAGCCAAGCCACCAGAAGCAGCTTGGAGCTGGGGGAACGATGCAGGCTGGAAAGCAGTTGTCCACGAAGATCGACGCCACCGTACCCACGGCCGCTCGTATGTACGACCACTACCTGGGCGGCAAGGACAACTACGCAGCCGATCGGGCAGCCTGCGCCGAACTGGACAAGGTCGTGCCCAGCACACGTGCCTTGGCGCTGAACAACCGGCGCTTCCTGCAGCGGGTCGTCGGGACGCTCGCGGCCGAGCACGGAATCAGGCAGTTCCTCGACCACGGGTCCGGCCTGCCCACCCAGGAGAACGTCCACCAGGTCTCGCAACGCGTCGATCCCTCGTCGCGTGTGGTGTACGTCGACAACGATCCGATGGTGCTGGTGCACGGACGGGCGCTGCTGGACCAGAATGACCGCACCACGGTCATACACGCCGATCTGCGTGACACGGAGAAGATCTTCTCCCACCCGGACACTCAGCGCCTGCTCGACTTCTCGCAGCCGGTGGCCGTGCTGTTCAACTCGGTCTTCCACTGCATTCCTGACGGGGAGACCGACGGTCCGCTCGCCGTGGCCCACCGGGTGGCCGAACGGCTCGCGCCCGGCAGCTTCATGGTGATGTGCCAGCTGGTCAGCGAGGACGCGAAGGTCCGGGAGTTCGTCACCGACTTCATGGATCAGGCGACCCAGGGGCATTGGGGCAGGGTCCGCCAGGAGAAGGACGTGGCGGAGTGGTTCGAGGACCTCGACGTCCTGGAGCCTGGTCTGGTGGAGGTGTCCACCTGGCGGCCCGACAACGAGGTCGCACCCCGTCAGCTCACCCAGGAATGGGTCGAGTTCGGCGGCGTAGGCCGGATCCGGTAGGACCGTAGGACCACGGGACTGCTCCCGTCAGCTCCACCGGGATCCGGCCGGTGGAGCCGGAGGCAGTCACGAGGTCGAATAGCGCCCCGCGGTCGTGTCCCGCAACAGCGTCAGCGAATCCCGCGGGGTGAGGGCTTCGTCTCCCAGACGGTCCAGAGCCAGCCGGTACTCTTCGGTCTCGTCCCGGTCCTCCAGGAAGTTCGCACTCCTGATGTGCTCCAGGTAGACGATGTCGGGTAGATCGAGGCCGCCGAAGCGCAGGTAGGTGATGGGGATGGCGGGCGCGGACGCGTTCGTCACGTCCAGGGGCACGATCTGCAACGTCACCTGGGGACGCTGAGCCATTTCCACGAGGTACTCGAGCTGCTCGCGCATCACCTCGCGGCTGCCCAGTACGCGCAACAGGACCGACTCGTCGATGATCGCCCACAGTTGAGGGCCGTCCTCGCGACGCAGCAGTTCACGTCGGCGCATCCGCAGATCGACACGGCGCTGCACCTCACCGGCCGGTGCCGTGGGCAGGCCGCGCTCCACGACCGCCCTGGTGTAGGCCGGAGTCTGCAACAGACCGGGGACGTACTGGATCTCGAAGGTGCGGATGGCGGCAGCGGCCTCCTGCAGCCCTACCAGCCGATCGAACCACTCCGGCATCAGCCGCTTGTCGTAGCGCTGCCACCACCCCGGCTCACCGGCACGCCGCAGCAACTGGAGCAGAACCGACGCCTCGTGGTCGTCGCTCTTGTAGAGCTCCAACAGCGCGCGGACGTCCCCTTCCGTGGGCGGCCGACGGCCCTTGCCGGCTTCGATGCGCGACAGCTTCGCCGGACTGAACCCGATGGCGCGAGCGGCCTGTTCCTGCGCGAGGCCGGCGTCTTCGCGGATACCGGCAAGCTGGACACCGACCAGCATCTTCAGCAAGGTCGGAGCGGGCTCGGTCCGCGTCAGATACGGTTCGAGACGGGAGACACGAGGTGACTCGGCGGACATCCTGACTCCCTGTAGAACGGCAGACGACGGGGTCCATCCTCGCATCACCGGGCCTTCTGTCGCACGCGTCGGCAGAAGTGGAATTGTTCGACTCCGCTTCAAACCAGGTGGTCGAACTCCCCGTCCTTCGCCCCGGCCAGGAAAGCGGCCACTTCAGCCGCTGTGTAGATGAGGGCCGGCCCGTCGGGGTCGCGCGAGTTGCGGAGCGCTACACCCCCCTCGGCCAGGGATGCCACCTCGACGCAGTTGCCCTCGGCGTTGCTGTGCCGACTCTTCACCCAGCGAACGCCCAGCGAACTGGCCCGCATTCCGTTTCGCACTGACGGCACCGCACTCTCCTTGCTCACGTTCCACCACGGTGTACAGGTCGGCCGCCCACTGGGGCGGACCGAACCCGTGCGGCCTGCCCCAGCCACCACTCGTGCAATTTCCCGTGAAATTGCACGACGGGCGCTGTCAGGATGGATAATAGCTCGGGCGTCAACCGCACTGTTGCCGCACCGCACCTGACGTCGCATCAGGGAGATGTCGTGTCTTTACCTGCACGCCAAGCACCGGGCCTTGCAAACGGCAAGGCTGCGCCATCGTCGGGTCGAGCCGCTCCGACCGGCTCACTCATGGAAGAAGCGCGCTCCTCCATCGCGGGGCAAGGGCGCGCCGGGGAGAGCGAACCCGCGTGCAACTCACCCAGATTCGCCAGCCTGCGCATCACCGACACCCGCCAGGGGCTCGCCCAGGCGCGCGCCTTCACCCGCAGCACCCTTGGCCAGTGGGCGTTGGACCACCGCAGTGACGACGCCGTCCTCATCGTCAACGAACTGGCCACGAACGCGGTGCTTCACGCGGCACCGCACTCCCCCGCCGGGCAGAACGGCGTGCGGCTGGATCTGACCCTTCGCCGCGCCCATCTCGTGTGTGCCGTCACCGATCAGTTCGACAGCCCGCCCGTGTGCCCACGCACGGACGCCCCACTGGAAGTCCACGGCCGCGGCCTGCGCATCGTGGAAGAACTGTCCGAGCACTGGGGCTGGACTCGCTCTCGTGCGGGCAAGACCGTCTGGGCGATGCTGCCCACTCCCCCGTCTCGGCCGACATCACCGCCCTGGCAGGGTCCGACATGACAGGCGCCGCATCGGCGGAGCCTCCCGGCGCACGGCATCACACAACGCCTCTCGTGGGAGCGGACATGGAGACGACCCTGAAGAACCTGAGAGACGTCCCGTGGCGCGAACTCCAGGATTCCACCGGGTCCGCCACTGGCATCCCCCTCCTGCTCGCGGCCATCACCACGGGTGACGAAGCCACCGCCGTCGCCGCGCTCGCACGCCTACGCCAACGCATCTGCCAGTACGGCTTCGTCGTGGACCAGGCCACCGCCGCCACGGTCCCCTTCCTGTGGGAACTCGCCCAGCTTCCTCAAGTCCCCTGCCGCGTACAGGTCCTTCAGCTGCTGAAGAGCATCGCCGACGCCCGGCAGTGGGAGAGCACGGCCGTCGCCTACCCCAAACTGCTCAATCGCCGCGAGAACTACGTGGGATGGGAACGCGAAGCACGCCGAGCCGTGCGCGCCCACCGCGAGACGATCCAGCACCTGCTCGACGAACCGGACCAGGAACTCGTACAAGCCGCGCAGGAACTGGCCTCCGCACTGGCGGACTGACCCACCGTTGACCTTCCGCGTTAGCCCCTACGAATGATTCACGGCGCCGCAGGGTGAAAAGGGAGAGCGTGTGCCGCGCCGACGGCAGTCGGTCGCTCGCGACCGTTAGCGTTGCGTCTCGTGTCGCTGAGCTATGCCTTTGTGAATCTGAAACCCGGAGTGGGAAAGACGACCAGCGCGGTTTGGTTGGCCCACGCCCTGCACGAGTCGGGCCTCTCACCCCTGCTGGTGGACAGTGACCCCGCCTCCTCCGCCTTGCGCTGGAGCGAACTGGCGGGAGGCTTCCCGTTTCCGGTGATCGCCTTTCCGGTGGGCGACGTGCACCGGCGCGTGAACGACTTTCTCGGCAACCGACAGGCCGTGGTGTTCGACGCCCCGCAGCTGGAGGACCATGCCCACATCGCGCGGAGCATCATGAGATACGCGAGCGAGTGGATCGTGCCGCTGACCCCGGCCCCCATCGAGCTGGATCGCATGGCACCCATCGGCAGCGAAATGAGCGACGTGCAGTCGCTGCGGGCCCAGCCGGCCCGCGCCGCTGTCCTGCTGAACCGCACCAATCGTCCCGATGCCACGCGCACCGGCCCCGACGCCGACGCTCGCGAGGCCCTCACCGAGCGGGGCTTCGACGTGTTGTCCACCCACATTCCCCGACTCGACCTGTACGCCCAGTCGTTCGGCAGCCGGGTCGAGGTCAAGGGCTCGGCGTACATGGACCTCGCAGACGAACTCATCAAACGTCAGGACAAAGCGTGAACCAGCGCAAGGACACCTACCGAGCGGCACTGCAGCGCGAACCGGACGTCGCCGCACCCCGCGCCGTCAAGGTCACTCACCTGCACACCCGGTACGTCCGGGTGACCATCGAGCTCGACCCCGCCCTGCAGCGTGAACTGACCCGATGGGTCGAGCCACCCCTTTCCGCGCTCCTGCGGGTCGGCGCCGCTGTACTGCAGCCCCTGAGAAGCACCCCGTAGGCCGGGACGGGGATGCGCAGGCGCCGTTTCTTCGCGTTGCACCGTCGGCAGAGCCAGGTCTCGCGACCTGCGCGTTAGTGTCGTCTGCATGACCGAAAAGAACCTGCGCTCCGTCGCCATCGAGCGGACCGGCACCGGCCACTTCACCGCGACGAACCCTCGCGGCGGCACGATCAGCTTCGGCACCAGCTCCGATCCCCACGGCGGCACCGACTTCACCCCGGTCGAGCTGTTGCTCGCCGCGATCGGGGGCTGCACCGCGGCCGACGTCGATGTCGCCACCGCCCGCCACGCGGAGCCCACCGGCTTCGCCGTCTCCGTCACCGGCGACAGGATCAGTGACGAGTTCGGAAACCGGATGACCGACCTCGTGGTCACCTTCTCCGTCACCTTCCCGGACGGCGACCTCGGCGACCGCGCCCGCGCGATCCTCCCCCGGGCGGTGAAGACCTCCCACGACCGGCTCTGCACGGTCAGCCGTACGGTCGAGATCGGCACGCCCGTCACGGCGACGGTCGCGGACGCCTGACCCTGCCGGGACCGAACGCCACCCCGTGCCTCAAGGATGGCTCTGACCAGGACGGTTGACATGGTCGTCGGCGGCGGAGGCCTTCTTGATCGCCTCGCGGATCCGGGAGTACGTGCCGCAGCGGCAGACGTTCTCGATACGGTCGATGTCGTCGTCGGTGGGCCGGGGCGTCCTCTTGAGCAGGGCCACGGCGGCCATGATCTGGCCGGGCTGACAGAAGCCGCACTGTGCGACGTCGCAGTCGAGCCAAGCCTGTTGTACGGGGTGCAGGGTGTCGCCGTCGGCCAGGCCCTCAATGGTGGTGACCCCGCGGTCCGCGCAGTCGGCGACCGGGACGACGCAGGGCTGGATCTCCGCCCCGTCCAGGTGGCTGGTGCAGGCACGGCAAACGCCCACGCCACAGCCGTACTTGGGCCCGGTGACGTGCAGCAGGTCGCGCAGTACCCACAGGAGCGGCATGTCGGCGGGGGCCTCGACGGTGACCGGCTTTCCGTTGAGGACGAAGGAATAGGAGGGCATCAGCACCTTCTCGGACAGCGATCAGAAGTTGATCGGGAAGCGGCGGGGCTTGGTACGGGTCGCACGGGCGTAGGCGTTCGCCACGGCACCGGCCGCCGCCGGCACGCCGAGTTCGCCGGCCCCGCCGGGCTCGCGCCGTGACGGCATGATGTGCGCCTCGAAGCGCAACGGGGAGTGCTGCTGGCGGGCGTAGTGGAAGTCGGCGAAGCTGCCCTCGCGCACCGCACCCCGGTCGATGTGCAGTCCGGCCCGCAGCACGGTGGAGATGCCGTCGACGGCGGTGCCCATGAGCTGGGCCTCCAGTCCGCGCGGGTTGACGGCCGTTCCGACGTCGGCCGCCATCACCACCTTGGTCACCCTGGGGTTCTTCGGGTCGGTGGCGTCGATCTCGACCAGGCAGGCCACGCAGGAGCCGTATTCCTCGTGGACGGCCACACCCTGCGCCTGGCCGGACGGCAGGGGCCGACCCCAGTTTCCGGCGGCCGCGACCTTGTCGAGTACGGCTTTGACGGCCTTGTTCCTGAGCGTGCCGCGCCGGAAGGCCACCGGGTCCTTGCCCAGCGTGGCGGCGATCTCGTCGACGACGATCTCCTCCGCGGTGCGCATGGTCCCGGAGTCCACCGACCGCCAGGCTCCGAGCGGCATCGCCAGCTCGACCGAGCCCGAACTCCCCGAAACGTGCCCGAAGTTGTAGAGACCGCTGTCGCTGGGCAGCGGGCCCGCGGCCACCGTGGTCACACCGCCCTGAACGGCCACACCGCCTTGAACGGCCACGTCGCCCTGAGCGGCCAGTCCCTGCCGCTCGTACGACTCGCTCACCGAGGCCATCGCATGGCTGAAGGCCACCACCCTGCCGTGCGCATGGCCGGCCCGGATCCGGTGGTGGGAGGCCGCGCGCATCCGGCCGTGCCGGATGTCGTCCCCGCGGCTCCACATCAGCTTCACCGGTCGCCGTGCCGCCTTCGAGATCAGGGCGGCCTCGATCGCGGCGTCGTAGTTCAGCCGCCGTCCGAACGAGCCGCCGCCGCGCACGACATGGACCCGGACCTTCGACTTCGGCAGTCCGATCGCCGAGGCGATGCTTTCCCGCGCGTCCATCGGTGTCTGGGAGGAGAACCAGATCTCGGCACGGTCGGCACGTACGTCCGCCACCGCGGTCAGCACTTCCATCGGGGCATGGCTGACGAAGGCGAACTCGAACTCGCCCTCGACCTGCGCCGATCCGCGCGGCGGCGCGCCGGCCAAGGGAACGGCGGCCCGTAGCCGGGACCGGATGGCGGCGTCGGACAACGGCGCCAGCGGCCCCGGCCTCCAGGTGATCCGCAGGGCGTCGCGGGCTTTGAATGCGTGGTGGAAGGACTCCGCGACCACGGCTACACCGCCGGCGACCTTGACCACCGCGTGGACGCCGGGCATCGCGCGGGCCGCACGGTCGTCGACCGAGACGAGGCGCCCACCGAGCGTCGGCGGCCGGGCCACCACGGTCGGCTTGGCCCCTGCGACCTCCAGGTCCCCGGCGTACTTCGCCCTGCCCGTGACGATGTCCCGCGCGTCGATCCGGCCCGTCGGCCGTCCGATCACCTTGTGCTGGGACGCGGGCTTGGGCTTGCTCGACACGTCGGGGCGGTGGATCCGGGCGGCGGCCGCCGTCAGCGATCCGAAGGTGGCCGTACGGCCGTCCGGGGCGACCACCATCGTGTCCCGCGTACGCAGGCTCCGGGCGGGCAGGTGCCAGCGCCGGGCGGCCGCGGTCACCAGCCGGGCCCTGGCGGTGGCGGCGAGCGCGCGGGCGGGGCCGTACAGGGAACTGACGGAACTGGAGCCGCCGGTGTACTGGTTCCCCTTGGTGCGGGCCTCGGCGAGCGGGATGTCGACGTCGGCGAGCCGGGCGTCCAGTTCCTCGGCGATCATCATGGCGACCGCGGTAGTGATGCCCTGTCCGACCTCGACGCGCGGCAGTCGTACGACCACCTTGTTGGCCGCGGTGACCTCCAGGACCAGCATCTCCTCGTCCGCGCCGGTCACCAGGACGCGGGACGGCCCACGCACCTCCGCCGCGGTGGGCTCGACGTCCTCCACCGACGACGTGTCACAGCCGATGGGCGCCGCGACGGTCAGTGTGGACGCCGCGAGCGAGTAGACCATGAACTTCCGGCGGGACAGCTGACGGGCCAACAGGCGCTCCTCTCCGAGTACCCGGGTGGGTTCCCCTGGTATGAGGGGGCAGCGCTCTTCGAGGTTGCGTGGGGCGGTCGTCGCGATTACCCGGGCCGGTCGGGCCGGTTGCCGCCCCTGTCGTCGAGCGCCGTGGCCGTCTCGTGCAGCAGGTCCAGTACGGCCCGCAGGTCGGGGTGCTTGCCGGTGCCCGCGCGGCTGACCGCGAAGACGGTTCGGGACACGGGACGGACCAGGGGGTGGAGGCTGAGGGGCGCGGTGTGGTCCGGCAGGGCCATGCGGGGCACCAGGACGGCACCGGCGTCTGCGGCGGCCAGAGCCGTCAGCACGGAGAAATCGCTGCTGGAGGCCCGAATGTCCGGGACGAAGCCGGCCGCGCCGCAGGCCCGCTGGATCATCTCGTAGCAGGAGGTCTCTGGGCCGGGGGTCAGCCACGGCAGATGCGCCAGACGGGACAGGTCCGCGGGCTGCCCTGCGGCGAGGCCTTCCAGACCGGCCCGGTCGGGGTGCAGGGCGAGGAGGACTGGTTCTTCCATCAGGACCGTCTGCTCCCACGCCGCGGGGACACTGCGTGGCAGCACGGTGTAGCTGTGCACCAGGGCGAGGTCGGTCGAGCGTTTGTGGAGTTCGTCGAGGGCATCGTCGGGCTCCTGGACGGAGAGCCGCAGCGAGAGGTCCCGGGCGGCACCGGTGCCGTTGCCGGGGGCGAGATCGGGGCCGGCTAGACGTTCGAACAAGGGCGGGACGAGGGTGCGCGCGGCGGAGGCGAAGGCGCTGATCCGTACCGTGCCGCGACGGCCTCCCTTCATCGCGGCCAGGCCCGACTCGGCTGCCGCGAGCTCGGCCAGGATGACCTCGGTGTGGGCCACCAGCAGTTCCCCGGCCGCGGTCAGGCGCAGCGTGCGCCCGTGTTTCTCGACGACGGGCGTGCCGGCCTCCTTCTGCAGGGCGGCGAGGTGCTGGGAGACGGCCGGTGCGGTCAGGTGCAGCGCATCCGCCGTGGCCGCGACGGTTCCGTAGACGGCCAGGTGCTGGAGGATGCGCAGGCGGCGTACGTCAAGCACAAGCGGCTCCTTGCGGCTCGGACCCGGCCACGGCGGGGGCGTTGGCGGGGTTGTGGTTCTGCTTGTGCCGGCTGATCAGGATCACTCCCGCGACACTGATCGCTCCACCGGCCAGTGCGCTGGGGCGGGGCACCTCCCCCAGCCAGATGAAGGAGGCGATCAGCGCCACCGGCGGCACCAGGTACAGGGCCGCGGTGGAGACGGCGAGCGGCAGCCGGGCAACCGCGTAGGCCCAGATGACGAAGCCGAGGGCGGAGGGCAGGAGGCCCAGGTAGGCGGCGGAGGCGAGTGCGCCGGGCGGGGCGTGGAGGGTCGCGTGCCAGGTGGCGGGGGTCAGGGGCAGCGCGAAGAGCGTACCCGCGACCATCGCGTAGGTGGCGACCTCCAGACCGGTGTAGTGGCGCAGCAGGGGCTTGCTCGCGAAGTGGTAGACCCCTTGGACCACGGCGGCCGCCAGGATGACGAGGGCCGAGACGGAGAACCCGCCGGTGCCCTCGGCCAGGCTGACGACGGCCGCGCCCGCGAGCGCGACGACGCTGCCGACGACGATGTTGTGGGTGAGCCTCTCGCCGAGGAACAGACTTCCCAGCAGCACACTGAAGACGGGGGCGATCGCGATGAGCAGGCTCGCGGTCCCGGCCTCCACGTGCACTTCGCCCCAGTTGAGCAGGACCTGGTACGCGGTCATGCCCGTGGCCCCGCACAGGGTGATCAGCGTCAGGCCGCCGCGTCGCGGCAGCCGTACCTTCGCGAAGGGTGCCACGGCCAGCAGCGCGACGGCGGCGACCAGGAGCCGCAGGAACGACAGCGCCGCCACTCCCAGGCCGTCGATGCCGACCCGGATGGCGGGAAAGGCCGACGCCCACAGCACGACGGTGCCGACCAGGGCGAGGAAGCGGGGAGAGGCGATGCGTGCGGACATGGCTCCACCATCGCTGACCAGAACGAGAAGTTCCAGTTAGCTTTTGTTTCAGAAAGCTTCAGTCCTACTTACGTGATGGCTTTCATCGACTACGGAGGCGCTCCGCCCGCCGGTGACGAGTTTCAGCAGCTCAGAAGGGCCAGGAGCTGTTTGGTGTGGCCGGGCAGCTCCACTTCCGCGAGGCCGGTGATGAGGTCTCTCAGAGGCATCGGCTGATCGGCCAGGACGGTGGCCTTGGACAGGAGACGGGTCGGCACCGGTGTGTCGAGTTCGGCGTCGCTCAGCATCGGTCCGCCGAGTGCGCAGAGGGCGTCCCCTTGGAGACGGATGCGGTCTCGAAGCCCTGTGCTGCCGCCGGCGAGCGCGATGAGGCGCTCGATGGTCCAGGTGTCGAGCGCCACGCGGTTGTCGTACGTCGTGTTTGATCCCGCGGCGACGCAGGAGACCGCGGCGATGGTGGCGGCGTTGACGAGGGCGACGTGCGCCAGGATCTGCTCGGCGTTCCATTCGCCGTTCGGCGGGACGGGGCTCGTGTCGCTGGAGTCAGCCACGGCGACAGCAGCGTCCAGCAGCGCGCGGTAGGCGTTCCGCAGCGGGGTGGTGTCCATCATGTCGACTTCTTTCTGCGGTCGTGCGCGGGTTTCTGCGGACGTGTTTCTGCGGTCGTGATCGGGTTTCTGCGGACGTGCGCGAGTGCGAGCACGGGAAGGGCTGTGGCGAATGCCGTCTCAGGCGTGCCCGGGAGACATCTCCCATGGCGCCTGCGGGAGGACATCGCCGGTCTCGAGCAGCGACTTGAGGTTCGCCAACACGGCCGGCCATCCGCGCGAGATGCCATTGAGCATCTCCTGGTTGGGGAGGTTCTCGTGGGTCACGGTGAGGCGGACGATGTCCTCGTGTGGTTCGACGAAAAAGGTGACAACCGAAGGTTCCCTCGGCGTTTCGGCGTCGGGGGCGTCCTCGAAGGTGATGACCAAGCGCGTCGGAGGCTCGGCCTTGATCACTTGACCGACGACATCGACGGCGCCTGAGCCGTCGACGCGTCGATGCTCCCAGGCCGAACCCGGTTGCCAGTCCGAGACGTTGGCGTGTCCCCAGTAGCGCGCCGTCAGGTCCGCGTCCGTCAGGGCTTGCCACACCTGCTCCGCGCTTGCGTGGATGTAGGTGACATAGACGTAGGTCGGCACGGACGTGGGTCCGTCGGTCATGGCGTACTCCTCTGCCTGGTTCTTGATGGCACTGATCGCCTGCAGACGGGGCTTGTCGAACCCCGAAATCCAGCGCTCCTCCATCTCGTGGATCGGTGTCGGGTTGAGGTAGTGAAGCCGCTCCCGTCCCCGTCGCACGACGGTCACGAGGTTGGCCTGCCCCAGGATGTCGAGATGCTGTGTCGCCGACTGGCGCGTCATGTCCAACCGCTCGCACAGCTCGCTCAGCGTCTGGCCGTTGTGCTCGCGCAGACGGTCGAGCAGGAGTCGCCGGGTGGGGTCGGCCAGCGCTTTGAAGACCAGGTCCATCGCTCTAGCTTCGAGGCTCACACTCCATTATGCAGGCACTTGCCTGCATAATGTCAATGGCGGACCCTCGTCGGCCTCCCTGCACGACTGACCGTGTGACGTGACCAGGTGCTCGGCGCGCCGTCAGGCGTCATCGCCAATATCATCAGTCGTACGACAACTACCGCGTAGTCGGTCCATGGGTGACCCGGAGCCGGTGCTCGGGTACCCGCCGGTGGCGGCCTATCAGGGGTCACAGCCGAACCGGGCGGCCGTCATGGGAGATCGCCATGAGCACCCAGCAGAGAGAGCAGGACGGCGCAACGGACGTCGTCAAGGAGCCGACCATGAGCATGAGGCTCGAGGTCGCCGTCATCCCGGTCACCGACGTCAGTCGCGCCCTGCACTTCTATCGCAGCCTGGGGTGGCGGCTCGATGCGGACTTCGAGGCCAGTCCGAGATTCCGGCTCGTGCAGTTCACGCCACCAGGGTCGGATTGCTCGATCCACTTCGGCCGCGGGATCACCCCCGCGGCGCCGGGCTCCGCCCACAACTACCTTGTGGTCACCGACTTGGAGCAGGCCTGTGCCGACCTGATCAGCAGAGGCGTCGAGGTGAGCGAGATCTACCACAACGTCTACGACGCGGGCGTGCAGGATCAGGCGGATGGCCCCGATCCAGAGGGCCGCAGCTACGCCTCATTCGCCTCGTTCAGCGATCCGGACGGCAATGGGTGGGTGCTGCAAGAGGTCCAGGTGCGACTACCGGGACGGTGACGAGTCCCGCCGAGGAGGCTTCGCCATGGATATCCCCACGCTGGCAGAACTCCTGCGTGAGACCGAGGAACACCACGGACCCTACGAGGCGAGCGCTCCGGAGCACCACTGGTCGGATTGGTACGCCGCGTACATCGTCGCCCGTGAGAACGGCCGGACTCCCGACGAGGCGGCCGACGACGCCGCGCTCCACATGGCGGCACTAGGGCGGTGAAGGCCGACCACGACGCCATCGTACGGTGAGACGTAGGGACAGATTCGCTCTCACTTGGAGTCGTCGATGGCCGTTCGCCGTGTCGTGCCCAATGTCCAGTCGGAAGTCGTGCGGGAGAGCCGGGAGTTCTACGGCCTGCTGGGCTTCGAAGAGGTCATGGACCACGGCTGGATCGTCACGCTGGCCTCGCCGTCCCACCCGGCGGCACAGGTCAGCTTGATGACCAGTGACAGGACAGCACCGGTCACGCCCGACATGAGCGTGGAGGTGGATGACGTGGACGCGGCCTATGAGGTCATGCGCGTGAGCGGCGCGGAGATCGTGCACCCCTTGCAGGACGAAGAGTGGGGGGTGCGCCGGTTCTTCGTTCGTGATCCCAACGGGCGGGTGGTCAACGTGCTGAGCCACCGATGAGCCTCACAGAATCAGTCGGCCCCCGTAATGGATGGGCACGTCTCGCTTGAGCCTTCGGTGTGCCAGGCGCCGCGGACCGTCACGGTCACGCTCGTCGGTGCGGTGTCGGCGTCCGGGGTCTCGACGAGGCGGGCGCCGACGGCTGTGCAGATCAGTTGGGCGCGCGCTGTCCCGGTCAGCGGCGCAGTCCCCCCTGGCAGTTCGATCGACAGCCGTCCGCCGTCCGTCCGGATCGTTGGGGCGGCCCGCATCGGCGGAAGCTCGGTGGTCATGCCCTGACGGCGTTCCTGGGCGTCCGGGCCCTGGAACAGCATCTCCACGGCCGTCTCGATGCCGCCCGGGCCGAAGACATGGCGGCGCACGGCAAGCAGGGTGCCCGCGCCGACGAAGTAGAGGACCTGGGCCGGCCGGATTCCGGTGGCGGGCTCTCCGGCCTCCACGACACCGGTCTCAGGGATGCCACAGGAGGAGAGCAGGAAGGCGGTCGCGAGCAGCAGCGCGGTCCGCGACGACCGGCGTCTGGGGCTCATGAACCATCCCGTTCCAGAGGCCGTTGCGGAGACGATGCCGCAGACCCTTCCGCAGGCTGTTCCAAAAGCTGGTTCCTGGGCCCTCGCGGGGGTCGTGTCAGGGGGATCTCGACCGTGAACACAGCGCCGCCCTCCGCGTGGTTCGCCGCCCGGACCGTACCGCCGTGCAGGTGGACGTTCTCGGCCGTGATCGAGAGTCCGAGTCCGCTGCCTTCCGTTCTGGTCCGGGCGCTGTCCGACTTGTAGAAGCGGTCGAAGACGTGCGGCAGGACGTCGGCGGGGATGCCCGGCCCGCTGTCCCGCACCTCGATGACCGCCCACCCCGTGTCGTCCACGTCCGGCGACTCTCGTGCGTACAGGAGCAGTTGTACGGGGCGTCCGCCGTGACGGAGCGCGTTGCCGACCAGGTTCGCGACGACCACGTCGAGGCGGCGTGGGTCGACCCGGCCCCGCAGTTCGCCGGGCTCGGGGAGCAGGGTGTCCACCGTGTCCGGCCAGGCGCGGGCGGCGAGGGTGCGGCGGAGGGACTCGGCGAGGTCTATGTCGTCCAGTTGCAGGGCCGCCGCGCCCGCGTCGAAGCGGGAGATCTCCATCAGGTCGTCCACCAGGCGAGCCAGCTTCACGGTTTCCTCGCTGATGAGCCGTACGGCCGTGGCGGTGTCCGGGGTCAGCCCGGCCGCGTCCTCGTCGAGGACGTCGGTGACCGCCGACATCGCGGCCAGCGGGGTGCGCAGCTCGTGCGACACGTCCGCGACGAAGCGGCGGGCGCGGGCCTCCATGCGGCGCAGTTCGGCCACGGACCCCTCCAACGCGGCCGCGGTCTCGTTGAAGGTGTGGGAAAGGTCGGCGAGTTCGTCGGAGCCGTTGATGGCGAGCCGGGTGTCCAAGTGGCCCTCGGCGATCCTGCGAGTGGCGCGGCGCAACTCCCGTACCGGACGCAGCACGCCCCGGGCGGCCAGCAGGGCGAGCAGGACGGCCAGGCCCAGGGCGGGCAGGACGGCGCGGCCGATGGCGGCGACCAGGGCGTCGACGTCGCCCTGTTCTCCGGTCTGCGGCACCGTCAGGAAGACCGCGACCCCGGAGGCCGGGTGTTCGCCGGGAGTCTCCAGGGTGACCGGCAGGCCGACGACGAGCGAGGAGCCGCCGTGCGTCGACACCCGCTGGAAGACGGCGGCCCGGCGGGAGCTCACGGCCGACCGCATGGCGGGCGTCAGCTCGGTGAACCTGTCCTGTGGTGTGGAAGTGGCGCGCAGTTCGCGATAGGTGGCCAGTACGCGCCAGTTCTGCGCCGGTTCCGCGCGGGCCACCTCAGCGGCGATCCACTCCAGGTCGCGCCGGGTCGGCGGGTAACTGACGCCTGCCGAAAGGGCGTTGACGTGATACCGCAGACGCTTGATCACGTTGTCCTGGCTCTGCTGGAGCACCCCGGTGCGAGCCTCCCGGAAGGTCAGGGCGCCTGTGGTCAGGGTGGCGACGGCGGCGACGAGCACGAACGCCACGAGCAGCCGGCCGCGCAGGCCGCGCAGCGGTGGTTTCACCGGGACTGGAACCGGTAGCCGAAGCCGCGCACGGTCTGGATGTAGCGCGGTCGCCCCGCCGGCTCGCCCATCTTGGTGCGCAGCCGCTTGACGCAGGCGTCCACCAGCCGCGAGTCGCCGTGATAGCTGTGTTCCCAGACCGCCTCCAGCAACTGCTGCCGGGAGAACACCTGGCCGGGCGAGGCCGAGAGGGTCAGCAGGAGCCGCAGTTCGGAAGGGGCGAGGGAGACCGGCGCACCCTGCCGGGTGACGGCCAACCCGGCCCGGTCGATGGCCAGTTCGCCGTTCTCGCCGTGGGCCTCGATCTTCGGTATGCCGCCGTCGGCGGGCGCTCCGCCGACCCGGCGCAGGACGGCACGTATACGGGCCTCCAGGACGCGTGCCTGCACCGGCTTCACGACGTAGTCGTCCGCCCCGGCTTCGAGGCCGACCACGATGTCCGTGTCGTCGCCCCGGGCGGTCGCCATGATGATCGGCACCTGGTCCTCGGTACGGATCCGGCGGCACACCTCGAGACCGCTCAGGCCGGGCAGCATGAGATCGAGCACGACGACGTCCGGTCGGAAGGATCGCAGCCGGGCCAGCCCGTCCTCGCCGGTCCCCACGGCGGTGACGTCGTGTCCCTGGCGGCGCAGCGCGAGCAGGACGCCCTCCCGTACGGCGCGGTCGTCTTCGATGAGCAGGACACGTGGCATGCACTCAGTATCCGTACGGATCAAGGGACTTGACGCGGAGACCACGTCCGGTCGGGGAACTGTTACGGGACGATCACATAGCTCCACCCACGATCGGGCGTTATGGTTTCGTTACCTTCCGATCCAGTTCCCATCACATCGTGTGCACAGCCTTGACGGCCATGACCACGACCGCTCACCGTGCGACGCCCCCGACCCCGCGATCCCATCGTCGTCGCAACGGCCCCGCGCATGCCGACGGGCGCGGCCGCATGGGGAAAGGGCCTCTGCTGGGGGGCCTCGCCGCACTCGCCGCCCTCGTCTGCGTCGCCACCCTCGCCATGAACCGGACGACACCCACGGTCTCCGGAAGCGACGACCGGCCCCATGTCGCCGCACGGCCCTCCCGGTCGGCGCCGGACGAGCCCTCGACGACACCGGACCGATCGGCCAAGCCGAGCAGTACGGCGGCCGGCGCCGAGCACAGGGAGGAACCGGCCGCCAGGACCAGCGGCACGGGCGAGCCGTCCTCGGGTTCCTCCGCACCGGCCTCCTCCCCGGACTCCATCCCGTCCTCGGGCCCCGGCACGTTCACCACCGCCGGCGGTGGGAGCGGGACCGTGGGGCGCGGCAGCCGGCTGCTGCGCTACGAGGTCGTCGTCGAGGACGGCCTCAAGCAGTCGGCCGCCGATGTCGCAAAGCAGGTGGAGGGCATACTCGCCGACCCGCGCGGCTGGACGGCCGACGGCGAGACCGCGTTCCGGCGTGTCACCGGCGGCACGCCCGACTTCGTCGTACGGCTCGCCACGCCGGTGACGGTGGACAAGATCTGCGGCCGGTACGGACTCGACACCGGCGGTGAGGTCAACTGCAGCGTGGGCAAGGACGTCGTGGTCAACCTCAGACGATGGCTGCTGGCGACTCCGGTGTACGCGCACGACGTGGCCGCCTACCGGGCGCTGATCATCAATCACGAGGTCGGCCACTTCCTCGGCCACAACCACGTGACCTGCCCCGGCGCGGGCAAACCGGCCCCCGTGATGATGCAGCAGATCAAGGGCATGCACGGCTGCGTCCCCAACGTCCGGCCGTACGACAGCGAGGGCCGACTCATCACGGGACCCGCCGTGCCCTGACGGGCCACCCTCGCCGTCGGCGGGGCCACCAGCCGGGCTTGGTGAAGAGGGCGAAGAGACTTCGCGTTCTGCGGCCGCATCCGCAGGCCCGCGGGAGATCCGTCCACAGCGGACGACAGCGGACGACACCAGGAAAGGAGTATCTGCTCCTCTCCACTGTCAACCTATAGCGCACCGGGGGGCTTGCGGCAAGGCCCCGGTCGTGCCGCAGAATCCTCGGCTGAGGGCCAGGACCTGCGGAAACAGGAGGAGCGAAGTGCGCGCGTTGTTGTCGACGACCGGGTCGCGCGGAGACGCGACGGAAGACCGCGCGGGGCGTGGCCAGTGACGGACGCCGACGTCATCATCGTGGGTGCCGGTCCGGCCGGCCTGATGCTGGCCGGTGAACTGCTCCTGGCCGGAGTGCGACCTCTGGTACTGGAACGGCAGCCGCTACCCCGAGAGACCCCGAAGGCCAACGGTCTCGGCGGGCAGATCCTGCAACTGCTGTGCTACCGAGGCCTGCTGGACCGGTTCGAAGCAGCGAGCACCGGCCCCGTCCACCCGGCTCCCCGATACCCGTTCGGCGGTGTGCACGTGGACTTCTCGCCCCTGGCAGATCCCCCGCTGCGGGGACTGACGCTCCCGCAACCGCGACTCGAGCGCCTGCTCGACGAACGCGCCCGCGAACTCGGCGCAGACATACGCCGGGGACAGGAGATGGTCGGGGTCGGCCAGGACGACACCATGGTGACCGCGAACGTGCGCGGCCCGGGCGGGCCGTACCGAGTGACCGCCCGATACCTGGTGGGCTGCGACGGCCCGCGCAGCCGGGTCCGAGAGCTGACCGGTATCCCATTCCCGGGCACCACCCATCCTGAGGTCAACCGGCTGGGCCAGCTCTCCCTGCCCGATTCGATGACCCGGCTCGACAACGGTGACCTCGACGTCCCCGGGCTTGGCAGGATCCGCGCGGGTTCCTTCACCCGGACAGACCGCGGCGTCTTCGGGTTCGGGTGGCTCACTCCCGAGGTTGCAATGGTCTCCACCACCGAAGACGAGTCCACCGAAGTCGACGACGACGCGCCGATGAACCTGAACGAGCTCCAGGACAGCATCCGCCGCGTGCTGGGCGCGAATCTCCCCTTGGGAGAGCTGTTTCGGCTGTCGCGCTACCAGTTTCAGGCTCGGCAGGCGCAGCGATACCGCGACGGGCGGATCCTGTTGGCCGGCGACGCGGCTCATCTGTTCCCCTCCACGGGCGTGGGCCTCAACGCCGGCATGCTCGACACCGTCAACCTCGCCTGGAAGCTCGCCGCCGACATCCACGGCTGGGCACCGGCCGACCTGCTGGACACGTATCACCACGAACGCCACTTCGCCGGCGCACGTACGCTGCTCCAGACCCAAGCTCAGGTGGCACTGCGGCGCGGACACGACCCAGCCGCCGAGGCGCTTCGGGAGGTCTTCCTCGAACTGCTCGTCGACGAGCAGCCCTTGCGCCGCATGGGAGCCCTTATCGCCGGCACCGACATCCGCTACCCGCCGCCCAACGCCAACGACCATGCCTTGACCGGCACCTTCGTACCCGACCTCACCCTGCACAGCGACCAGGGCACAACCAGCGTCGCGGAACTCATGCACACCGCACGGCCCGTGCTCCTCGACCTCGCCGACCGCTCGGAGCTCCGCGAGACCGCCCGAGACTGGCGGTCT